>DMBU01000037.1 GCA_003446015.1 Bacteroidales bacterium
AACTTGCCAAAAAATGTTTTTAGCCTGGGCTCCACCTTTAAGGATAACGTTAATTGCAGAGCTCATGGTAAGGTCACCTGCAATCTGGAAAACCCAAACATCATCTGCTCCACCCGAAATAGTAACTTCGGTTGGTATTATAACTGTACTTGTCCATTTATATAATCCCGGAGTAAGAGTTTTTCCACCAATGTTTCCGGCTCCCAGTTCAAGAAAATCAGGATTAGAACGTCCGGCAGCATCGTTGTAAGCAGTTATCATATTTTCAACTGCTGTTGTAAGTGCCATAGGAGTTGGATCTGCCATATCAGCTGCATACAAACTTCCGGTAACTTGTTCTGATTCTGCATATCCTGTGGCATCTGTTAAAGCAAGACCCGTGATTAAAGATGTAGCTGCAGGGCTAAGACCCAAATCACCGGTAATAGATGAAATAGGAGTGTTATTAATTGCTGTTTTAGCAAGAATCACGTAATTAGCTGCAGTACCAAGATCAACGGCTTCCTGACTTGAAGTATTTCCATTCGTGTCGTCATCTTTTGAACAACCGGTCATTAAAACAACTGTTGCTATCGCAAGTGTTAGTAATAAGTTTTTAAATTTCATATTAATTTGTTTTAGTTTTTGTGAAAAATTATCACAGAACAAAAGTAAGGGCATTGAATACATAGAGTGTTACACAACTTTTATTTTTAGTTATAATATTCACACATTGTTTATTTGATTTGTTTTTATTTAAAAATTAAAAATCAACATTTGAACTGTTATTTGAATTTGACAAATTTTAATTACGATAAATATCAAGTCATATACTTAGTTACTTTTAGGTACAAGTTAATAGCTATTTGATTTTAATAGCTAATATTTTAAATTTTACTGCATTATGAATAAACAAATCATTATTTAATACTTATTCGTATTTTAGTGATTTAATAATCGATTTCAGCTTATTAAAAAAAGAGGCAGCCCCAGGGACTACCTCTTTAAATGTATTCTTTATTTAATAATTTATTATGGTTCTATAATCACATTACCATCAAGAGTTACAGCAGTTTGTGACAAAGCTCTTCCTTTAAAGGATGCATTTGTTTGGAAAATAATAGCTGTTTTCGACAATATAATACCTTCAAAATGCGATGTAGCTCCAAAGCTTGCTTCACCAGCTACCTGCCAGAAAATATTCTTAGCTTGAGCACCTCCTATAAGAGTAACATTAACAGCAGCACTCATAGTAAGATCTCCTGAAATCTGGAAGATCCATACATCGTCAGTTCCACCCGAAATGGTAACATCCGTTGGCAATGTAACTGTATTTGTCCATTTATATAGTCCTGGAACAAGTGTTTTACCGCCAATATTTCCGGTACCCAGTTCAAGAAAATCAGGAGTAGGGCGACCTTTAGCATCTTCATAGGCAGTAACCATATTGCTAACCGCTGTGGTAAGGGATGCCGGAGTTGGATCTGCCATAGTTGCCGCATATATTTCCCCGGTAACTTGTGCTGATGTTGCATAATCGAGATGATCTACTAATGATAATCCAGTGATATAAGATGTAGCCGCTGGACTAAGACCTAAATCTCCTGTAATATCAGAAGTCGGGGTGTTACTTATTGCCGATTCAGCCAGAATAACATAATTTTCTGCTGTTCCGAGATCAACTACCGCCAGACCTGTTGATGCAGTGGCAGTTGTAAAACTCCATACTTTATCAGCAGCAAGTGCGTTGCCAGCAGTATCTTTTACTTCGGTAGTTATTGTAGCAGTATAAACAGTTTCTGCTTCCAATGTATTTGTTGGATTAAATGTTGCTGTTGTTCCGAAATATTCTACCATACCTGGAATAGTTGTTAATCCTTGTTTAAGAATAAATGTTGAAGTGCTAATGCTTAAAGGATCCATTTCCTCACTGAATGTAGCAGTAATAGTTTTACTACGAATAACATCCATAGCATTGTTTTCAGGGTCAGTTAAAGTTATTTCAGGAGATACATCATCAGGTAAAACACCTGTTGTAAAACTCCATACTTTATTAAATGTAAGAGCGTTTCCATTTAAATCTGTAACATCATTAGTTATGGTAGCTACATAAATAGTTTCAGATGTTAAAACATCTGTTGGAGTAAATGTTGCTGTTGAATCGGTATATGAAACTGATCCATCAACGGAAAAATCCCCTTGCATTAACGTAAATGATGAAGTATTGATTGTTAATGGATCCATTTTCTCGCTGAAGTAAGCTTTTATAGCTGTGTTTCGCATAACATCTATATCGTTGCCAGCAGGATCTGTTGAAATTATGGTTGGTAATATAACATCTGGCACAAGTCCGGTAGTAAAACTCCATATTTTATTATTTGCCAGTGCAAACCCGGCAATGTTTTTTGATTCACTCGTAATTGTGGCAGTATAATTAGTTTCGGTTTCCAACATATTTGTTGGGGTAAATGTAGCAGTTGTTCCTGTGTATGAAACCGTTCCTTCTATTTCAGTATCGCCTTGTTTTAAGCTAAATGATGAAGTGTTTATTGTTAAAGGATCCATCGCTTCACTAAATGTGGCAGTAACTACTTTATCAAGATTTACATCCACGGCATTGTTTACAGGTGAAGTAGAAATTACAGAAGGAGCTGTTAAGCTACCTGTAGTAAAATTCCATTCAAAATTACTAACCATTGCCATACCTGATGCATTCTTAGCATCTTTTGTAATATTTGCCGTGTAACTGGTGTTAGCTAAAAGATGGTTTGAAGGAGTAAAGGATGCAGTTGTACCCGTGTACGAAACTGTTCCCGCAACTGGTTCTTCGCCTTGTTTTAAAGTAAATGTTGACGTACCTATTGTAAGAGGATTCATAGCCTCGCTGAATGTAGCAGTAACAATTTTATTAAGAGTTACATCCGTAGCGTCATTTGACGGGTCAGTTGAAATTACCGTAGGTGAAAGACTAGCAACATTGTCGTCATCTTTTGAACACGCTGTCATTAAAACAACCGTTGCAATTGCAAAGGTTGATAATAGATTTTTTAATTTCATATGAGTTGATTTTAGTTTTAATGTATAAAATTATTAAAGAACAAAGTTAGGTTTGTTAATCCCGGAGAGTGTTGCAAAACAATGGATTTATGTTACATAATTCACACATTGTGAGCAGTTCAAGGAAACAGCAATCAGTTTCAATTAAAGTATAAAACTGACTATAATTTATAGGCATTGCTATATGAAGCCAATATTCTTAAGGTTATTAAATATAAGATAGGCAAACCAATGTTAGTTAGTACTTTCTTAAACAACCACCAACTATACATTCTCAGAAAGAACTCTTTGATAGATTCTTGTTCCTACATATATTTCATCCTTAAGAGGATTCAATTTTTTCTTTTTAATTCTGATAATCTGATAAACAAAGAGTGTAATATTTGTCAATAGTGCAACAAAACTCACAATAAAGAAAGCTTTCGGGTTGTGAGTTGTAGGAATTGGGGCTATTTTATCGGCAAACTGTGGAACCGTCATTACAAACATAATCCACAGCGCAAGAGTCGATGCTCTGTGTTGAAGCCATGCCCCTTTAACAATAAAAAATGCAGGAATAGTACATGAAAGAAGTAATGCTACTCCACAGTAAAAAGAGTGATCGGAAATGCAGTTATAGGTATAAGCAAAGTTCCATAGATCGTAAGCTATAATCCATGCCCAAATCATATCTGGCCAAATCATGTCTTTTGATTTGTTTTTTGAGATTACTATACCTGCCCAGCCGCAAATTGTTAATATATTCAGTATACCGGCAATCCCGTTCATTATATTCCAAGGTCCTGATATGGTCCAAAGATTATCAACAAATCCTCCATCCCACAAACCATAACTGTAAACTTGAAAATCTCTAATACAAGCCTCCAGGATGTTAATGGCGAGTATAGCTGCTGGGAAAACGAGAACCCATTTTTTTTTGGCTAATGCAGGAATATACCTGATAGCCATAAACCCTATAACACCTGCAAGTGCTGAATAAGTCTTAACCCAGTTAAACCATGTACCTGTTCCATATTCATTTCCCGGAGCTGCCGTTTTAGGCCAAACAAAAACAGTAAGTATAATCGGAACAATAAGAAAAAGGAGAATCCCTCCCCACTTTGTTGTTCGTCCAAATTCATTAAAAGCAATTAAAGTAAACGTAACAATGAGCAAAATTACCCACCCGTTCCATCCTGGCAATTCGTATAAATAATTCATAACATATTAAGTTATAGCTTATATTATTTTAGAATTTTGAGAATAAAAGTAAAAGTTTTTCTATCTAAAAAACAATGTTTATTTAAATTATATTTCTGTAAATTACGTTCACATAACAATCTTATTGCTTGCGATTTTCATGTTGATTTGCTTTTTAAGGGATATGGGAAAAGGAGTTATGGAAATAAAATCGCGAAAATGGCCAAAACCTAATATTTGAAATGGAACAAAAACAAAATCCCAATTTAGAAATAAACAGTCAACTATTTTTTAGATGATTGCCAAAATATAACTCCGCCAACACCCATTACAACAATACCAATTACTGGAGACCAGTTAAGTCGATGAGGTTTATTCCTTGTGATTTCAACTTTTCCCATATCAACTACTTTCTCTTTGGTGAAAATAGTAAATGCTGTAAAAATGGTTAATGCTAACCCAATTAGAATAATGATAATCCCTGTTGTTTTCATTTTTTTATAATTTAAGGTTTATAGTAATTTTATGTGTATGTGTGTTTCAGGTCTTAGAAGTTTCAATGTCTAAATATATTCAGTTAAAAATAGGTGCCTAGTTGTAAATATTAATAACCCTGCGATATTATGAACCTAAATTATAGCTTGTAATTAAATCTACTAAGCACCTATAGAACAACTGTTTTAGTTTTTAAGAGTGGAACTTTTTATATGTTTCTGTTTTTTAATTTATTGATTTTGTATTAATTGTTACGTTTTTTGCGTCCTTCAGATTTAGGTTTTTTAGATTTTTTATCTCTTTCATCCCGGACTTGTTCATTGTTTTTCTGTTTCGACGATTTAACACTACCAGGTTGCTGTTGTCTTTTATTATTTTCACGTTGATTTACATTATGCTGTCGATTATTTTTATTTCTTTCAGAAGGTTTTTTCACATCCTTCAAGTTAGAAACTCTGGATGGAGCAGCTCTTTGATCTCTATCATTGTGATTATTAATTTGCGGCCTGTAAATATGTAATTGCCCTTTATTTAATTTATGTCCCGGATTGTTATTCTCTTGAATACCAACCGCGCGAATCTGTCGTCCGGTAGCTCTCTGAACATCGTTTCTGTCTGGTCCTGCTACATATCTGGCATTTCGTCCTCGGTCATCGTAGGTATTTTCTATCACCCTCGAATTACGAATAATTCGTTCATGCTCATTTCTGTTTACATGATAGCGATGAATGTTCGACCGCATGATATCTCTATTTCTTACGAATATCCAATGATCGTTATGTGAATCATAATTATTGCCAAAACTTACATTGATCGAAACACCTGGTCTCATTGGTGTCCAGCCATAATAATCACCAGCACTTCTCCATACTACCCACGAAGGACCCCATTCATTATCGGGTATCCAAAACCAACCATAATAATTATTATAATCCCAACGACCATAATGGAAAGCTGCCCATCCCCAATTGTAATTAGAATACCAGGTCCAGCCATACTCTGTTAAAATCCAATGACCATTTGTTGAATAAGGAACAAAGTCATATCCAGCATCAGGGATCCATACATATCCATAGCTTGGATAATCAACCCATTGTCCGTAAGGACTTAACTGATCATAGAAGACCTGCATACTCACATATGGTTGCTGCGCCTTCGTTTGATTTGTAAAAATTACTGATGATAGAACCACAAGTAATACGAATAAAATTTTAATGTTCTTTTTCATGATCATTCTAATTATATAAGAGAATTTTTTTTTTAAGATTTTAATTTAAATGTTTGATTAATAACCAAAGGTATTTCAATCCATAATCGTAAGTGTTACATAACTTTCGATAAGAGTTACATTATTCACACATTTATTTTTAAGGGAATGTGTTGTTTGCTTTCTGCCTGTTAACGATTAGCAAAAAAGGTGGTAAATGCTCAATTAATGTGAGTATCGTTCTGAAATTATTTAGGCTTATTCATTAATAAAAAAATAAACAATAAAAAACACCTTGCTTTCCTAAAAGCAAAGTGTTTTAAATTTTTATGAGTAAATTTTATTGGTTTAAAAGTTTATAAAGCTCTTTTAAATCAGGAGATAATATAACTTCAGTTCTTCGGTTACCTGCTCTTCCTTCATCTGTTTCATTTGCTTGTACCGGATGAAATTGGCTTCTTCCTGATGCTGTAATTCGCTTCTCATCAAAACCATTGTCTTTTGTTAAAATACGTACGATGGTTGTAGCTCTTGCTGCACTGAGATCCCAATTGTCTTTATAAAGTTTTGTTTGTATTGGAACATTATCTGTATGGCCTTCAATAATTACATTGATGTCTTTAGTGCTTTTAAGAACCTGAGCAAGTTTTTTGAGTGCTTCTTTTCCTTTAGAATCTACAACATCACTACCCGACTTAAATAATAATTTTTCCTGAAGCGAAACATAAACTTTTCCATTTTCAAGATAAACAGATAATTCATCAGCCTCAAAATTAATGAGAGCTTCAGATATTGAATTTTTAAGATTATTCATGATATCACTTTGTGTTTGAATAATCTCTTGAAAATCTCTTAATCGTTTCGCCTGAGCTTCAATAGTTAATTTTGATTCATCAGACAAAGCTTTTAGATTATCCTGGCCTTCAGAATTTTCAATTTGCAACGAAGCTTTGTCGTTTTGCAATGAAGATTTATCGTATTGCAACGAAGCTTTCTCATTTTTAAGATTTTTAACCTGATCATAACATTCATCCAATTGTACGGACTTATTGACACTATCTTTTCTAAGATTATATACTTTGTCTTCAGAAGCTACATACTTCTTATTCGATACACATGATGTAAATAATAAACTAAAAATCATGGTTGAGAATACAAGGTATTGGAATGATTTTTTCATCTCTTTTTGTTTTTATTAATAATATTACAAAGTTGATTACCTTAAGAATAAAAAGTATTACATAACTATTAGATTAAGTTACATAATTCACACATCATTTTTTAGTTATAAAGTGTTTGTAAAATAAAGTCTTCATCATTTTCATGCTTTCAAATGTTGATCTGCTCGTTAACTATAACCCTATATTTTCAATAAATTATTGTGTGAGACGAAATAATTTTAACATTTTTTTTAATGTGTGTACGAATAGTTTAAATAAGGTATAACTGAACTTTTTTTGAGATTTGATTTTAATTTTCTTGAGGGATATAGATTCAAAATTAGAGTAAATAACGGTGTAAACCTCTAATTCATTATTGGCAAGTTTTTTAAAACAGTAAGAATCTGCATTAACGAGTTTATCAACTCTAATATGCCTTCGCGATCACGATATAATTAGCATCATGAATTTTATCCAGTAAGATTTCAAATTTTGCCAACTCTTTTTAGCAAATGTTATTGATTTATTATCAGATTAAGTTTTTAGAACAATAACAATTTGAACTAAAAAAAAGAGACCGTTTAATTTATATTAAACGGTCTCTTCTAATCAAATTGATTAATGAATTATTTAGGGGGTATAATATCAATTATAACTGTACGATTATAAAAGCGTTCTTCAGGAAAATTGTTATCAAAAGGTGCTTCTTTTTCATTTTCTCCGAATCCGTATACTCTAAACTTAACATCTTTTCTTTGAGTTTTTGCAAGACCCTTTTCGATTACACCACGAACATCGTTAGCCCTGGCTAAAGATAATGTTTTGTTATGGTCAGCATCACCAATAATATCGGTATAACCATGAATTATAACTGTTCCGTTTTTTGGAATCTGTGGTATTACGATATCTGTTAAGTACTTTTCGTATAAGGAGATGACATCTGATTCATTGAATTCAAAAATTACATTGAATCTCATCCCCATCTCTTTTTCGGTTGGAGTCCAAAGAACCATGTTTAAGGTAGTATCTCTTAATACCTTACGATTATCCTTTTTACCTATCATGGTTACTCTGTAATCACCTTCCGGCTTCGTTCCTAAAATTGTTTTTCCCGGGATTCTTACCACTTCTTGTGTATATGGTCCAAAGTATTGCACAACGCCATTTTTATCTTTAATTTCTAACGACCATGAAGATAATGCTTTTTTTGCTCCATCCACAGTGAAAACAACATAGCTGTCAAGCGGTGCCTTCTGTGTGGTAACAATTTTAACTGGTTTCAGTGGGATACTTTGACCTGTCTGGTACTCCATCAATAATTCCGGCGAAGTACTTTCGATAGAAACTCTACGATCGTCTTGATTTAGAAGTTTGAGTTCAAGATCACCCCCTGGTTGTTCCGATGGAATTTTAGGTTTATCTCGGGCTTCGACTTTAATCCTCGAAGCATCAATTCCAAATATATCTACCAGATATTGCTGGATTGACCTTGCCATAGCTTTTCCATCTTCCTGGCTTGTTTTTGACGAACCAACCAATGTAATGGTTGATGAAGGGAATCTTACCATGCGGTCACCAAGAATATTCATAACATTATAATAGACAATCATTTCACGATCTGAACGGCCAGAAAGTTTTTTAGGTTTAAACACTTCCAGTTGATCTTCTTTGAAATCTTTTACTTGTCTTTTATTTATCAATACATAACGATCAGGTATCTCTGTTGATCCTAAATCGAAGAACACATAGTTTCGAATTGGAAATATTTCATCAACCCGGCGCTCTTCAGGAATGTTTTCTGGAGCGTATACAGTAAAATGAATTAAAGGATTGAATGCTGCCACTGGTGCCGAAGTTTTAAGTGCAGGTTGTTGTGAAGAACTTTTATGAGCTTTCCCAAATTTAAATACGGCCCCAAATCTCACGGTAGTAATATTCCATGTTTCTGTTGATCGTGGTTCCTGTCCATAATAGGGTTGAAAAGAAACAAATGGTGAGAGAACAAATTGCGATAGATTGTCCTTAGACGAAAGATGAAAATCGTATCCAGCACCTATTTGCATTGATATCACAAATTTTTCCACATCGCTAAAATCTCCCTTTACATCCGGGGTAGCCTCCTGATCAGGATAATCTGGATTGATACCTAACTTATAAGTAAACGATTTTGACAAATTGTAAGCAAATCGTGGACCTGCAAACAGATATAAATCGGATTTAAATGGAGCAAAGCGTAAACTTGGCTCAAAAGAAATGTAACTTAAATTTGCAGTTAAATCTGCAGGACAATTACAAGGAGTTTTTACTTCTTCGAACGAACCTCTTCGGCTGTCGTAAGCAGCTTCTAATATAACACCCCATCTTGATTCCGGGTGATGAAACTCTACATGAGGAGCAAGAAAAAGTCCTACACCAAATCCATCATGAAATGCTGTTGGAACAGTTAAATCTGAATTTAATTGTTGAGTGGATCCCTGATAAAAATTTAAATTTATACCAGCTGCTGTACCAAACCACCATGAGGGTTGTGTGAGTTCAACTTCCTGTGCCTGAAGAGGCGTCTGAATACCTGCAAAAATCAAAGCGCTCAAAACAAAGCCTCTAATAAGCAGGATATATAGGGATCGCACCAGGTGCGATCCCTTTTTAAAATTAGTTTTAAATCTCATTTTGTTTACATTAAGGTTTGTTAATTATATTTGTACTGGTTAATTCAATGGCTCCATTACGGCAAAGCATTCTGCCTTCAGTTTGTGAATATGCATTCATTGTAAGTGATGTTAAAGCCAATATGTTTCCTTTAAATGAAGTATAGTCACCAATAGTTGCTGATCTACCTACCTGCCAAAAAATATTCTTAGCTTGAGCGTTTCCTGCAAGGATAACATTACCCCCTGCTGGAGATGGATAAGGAGATCCTCCCACTGTAGTAAAGTCAGATGCTATCTGGAAAATCCAAACTGCATTTGCATCCCCTTGAGCATCAAGAGTTAAATTACCTGATTGTATTAACAAGGTTGATGTTGTTTTATAAATACCTGGGGCAAGTGTTGTACCACCTATATCACCTGCTACTGTAACTGGTGCAGGGTCAGTTGCTCCTTCAGCAAAAAGATACGCTTCAACCAGGTCGTTTTTAGCCTGTAATAACATGGCAGGAACAGGATCAGCATCATCGGCAGCATAAAAATCTCCATTCACTATAATTCCAGGAGGGAAACCGGTAATTGAAGAGCGAGCGCCCGGGTAAATACCAACATCCATATCATGAATCTCACTGGCTCCTGCATTATTACTAACACCAACACCTGAGATAATTCCAAAACGTGCAACCGAATTAAGGTCAACGAATGGTGTTCCAAATGTTGCATTAGTACTAAAGGTCCACTGATATTTATCCATAATCGGAATACCAGCAAGGTTTTCAACTTCAGTTGTAATGGTAGCTGTATAGTTACCTAATTCAAGATCAACTGCAGGTGTAAAAGTAGCTGTATTACCAGAGTAATTTACCGCACCAGCAACTAATTCAGATCCTAACATTAAAATAAAGGATGATGATGTAATTGTTGAAGCATTCATTGCCTCGCTGAAAGTTGCACTAATTACTTTATTGAGTGGTACACTTGTTTCTAAATCGACAGGGTCGGTTAAAGTTACCGTTGGAGCCACAGAGGATCCGGTAGTAAAGGTCCATACATAATCGGTCTGTAAATCATTGCCATCTAAATCGGCAACCGAAGATTTAACTGTACATGTATAAATTGTGTTGATTGAAAAATCACTTGTAGGGTTAAAACTTGCCTTTATTCCAGAGTATGTAACAGTACCAGTAACTGGAGTTACTCCCTGGCTTATTGTAAATGTTGTCGAAGTAATAGTTGATACATCCATTAACTTATTAAAGTTTGCAGTAACTGTTTTATTAAGAACTACATCTACATCATTATCATCCGGATCGGTTGAAATTATTGAGGGAGAATGGGTTTCTCCGGTATTAAAAGTCCACACGTAGTCGGCCTGTAAGGCATTACCGTCTAAATTGGTAATTGAAGATTTAATCGTACATGTATAGATCGTATTTGATGTAAGATCACTTGTAGGATTAAAACTTGCTTTGGTGCCTGAGTATGATACTGTTCCGGGAACTGACAATGTACCTTGATTTACAGTAAATGAACTTGTTGTAATAGTTAACGGATCCATTTCTACATTAAAAGTAACGTTAATCACTTTATTAAGTAATACATTCACAGCTTCATTTGCCGGATCTGTAATCGTTACCATTGGAGTTATGGTTAAACCCGTACTAAAGGTAAACACATAATCTTCCTGTAATGCATTGCCCATTAAATCCTTTACAGATGATGTAACCATTCCTGTATAGGTAACATCTGCTTCAAGAGGTTCGGAAGGAGTAAAACTGGCTGTATAAGTCAGTTCATCGTATGTAATTGTTCCCGAAACTTCTGCTGCAGTGCTTTTCTTTGCACTTTGGCTTTGTAAACTAAACGATGCCTGTGTAATCGTAGCAGGGTTCATTGCTTCATTAAAAGTTACAGTGATTATCATATCGAGCGGAACACTAACATCCCCATTTGTAGGGTTGGTTGATATCACAAGAGGGCATATGCCTTCTATTTCAACATAATCATCTTTTTTGCAACCTGCAATTAAAACAACCGTTGCTATTGCCAAGGCTGTTAATAATTTTTTTGGTCTCATTGTTTATAGTTTTAATGTGAATAAATATTATTTAAAAGACAAAGTTAAGTATGATCATTTCAGAGAGTATTATATAATTTTAGAGATCTTTTATATAATTCACACATTTTTAGGCATTTAATTTGCTAAACAGACCTCTTAAGATAAGTTACTCAGATACCTATAGGAAGTTTTTTAACCCAAATTTGCCATTAGCCATTTGTTTCTAATGATCGCCATTAGAGAAGCCTATTGCTTATGCATTGATTATATGAAAAATAGAATAACAAATCGATTAAGAAAAACTAAAAATTTGCAATCATAAATGCTTACAAATAAAGTTTTTTAAGATAGGGGTTAAACCCAGCTGAGCCATTAGTACGTTACACTCCTATTGACCAATATGGCTTTAACTTTTATGTTGTAGATTTTTTTTAAGTATCTTTTTTAAGATCGGCGGAAATTTTAACAAAGGAGGCATTGTATCACCCATTAAGAATCCCCAGGGTTTTAAAATATCAATATGATCGAAAATAAGTTTAATAATGGCAGTAAATGGAATAGCTAAAAACATACCTGGAATACCCCATAAGGTACCAAATAGTATAACCGCCATAATGGTAACAAGTGCATTGATTTTAACCTTTGATGCAACTATTTTAGGGATGATAATATTGTTATCAATAAATTGAACAAAAATATATAATGCCAACACTAACAGAGCATACCATGGTGACGGCTTTGTAATAATTGCAATTATCATCGGAAATAATGCTCCAACAATTGCCCCTATATAAGGAATAAGATTTAGAATGGCACCAAGTACTCCAAGAATAATTGCATACTCTATTCCCAATAGCAAAAGACCAACTGAAAACAAGGTAGCAATTATTACCACTTCAATACTTAATCCGATAAGATAACGTTGAATAAGTACTTTTATCTCTGTAATTATTTTACTTACTTCACTGCGGTTATGTGCACCAAATAGTCTGCGGAAGAATTCTATTATAATAGGATTATAAAATAATATCATAAAAACATAAACAGGAATTAAAAAAAATATCACCATTCCATTGCCCAATATGGCAAGAGTTTTCCCAATTTCCGAAATCCTTGTATCGAAGAATTCAGTTTTAGTTTCTGCAATCCAGACATGTATTTTCTTTGGGTTAATATCAAAGTAATATGAAAACCAGCTAACAGTATCCTTGTTTATTTCGTTAAATTTTTCAACCAGCGTTTCCCATGAATCGCCAAATCGTATTACCTGCGTAATTAGAACCTTAGCAAGAATTGCACAAATCAATAAGGAAAGCAATAAGGTAATTATAATAGATATTATGCGTTTTATCTTTAGATCTATAAAAAAATTTACAATTGGGTGAAGAATTATAGAAATAATTACTGCAAAAACAAAAGGAATAATAATACTGCGACCGATGGACAGCATGGTTATAAAAGCGAATAATCCGAGAATAAATACACTTGCCCTAATAAAGAATGGTAATTGTAATTTATTATTTGTGTCCACAGCGATAATTGATATTTAAAATGATTAATTTATAGAATTTAGGCTAGTCAACATCTTGCTCAACATTAACTTGAAAAAAACACATCAGAAAATGAATTTTAGATGTATGATGCAATTGAAGATATATTTCAAGCACCAATTTAAAAACACTTATTCGCTCTGCTCTTGAGCACCTTCTTTTTTGCTGAAAATTTGTTCAATAACATACATTCCAAATGACTTAACAGCTCCCGGGTGTTGAGAAATAAGGTTTGTAACTCCAAGCTGTAAAAATGAACCGAAAAGCTTTCTTAATATATTACCAGATCCACCAACAACTACTTTTTTTGAGAAATAGCCTGCTGCCAAACCAACTCCTGTACCTAACAGGTTATTCGTAACATAAGGTGATGAAATGATTTCTTTCAAAGTACCCTCAATAAGTTTTATAGGTTTTAAACTTTCAAGTGTTATAAGGAATTCTTCTTTGAATAACTGCCCATTAGCAGCTTGTTCAACTTCTAATAGTTGAATCGCTTCTTTAAGTTCTTTAGATGAGGTTATATTTTGCATAGCATTTTATTTAAGAAGTTGTTTGATAATCTTATTGTAAATATTCTTTTTAAACCATTTATGCATAAAAAGCATAATAATTCCTAAAAAACCATAAAATGCGGCAACGATAAAGAACCCCAGATAAATTTTGCCAAGTAGTTCACCCAACCAGAACACAATTCCCAAATTACAGAAAAGCAAAAATATTGCAATGATGACAAAAACTACTGAATGCGGTATAAGTGAAGAAACAATATCCGATATTTTATCAACGACTTTAAGTTTTACTAAGTCGTAGCTTGTTTTAACGTATTCTGTAGTTCTTTCAGCTAAAGTTTCGAATTGCTTTGCATTGTATTCCATAGTTTCGATTTTAATAAGTTTCTATAAATATCAGAGTATTGTTTTGCAAAAATTATTTATTTTACGATCTATAAAATGTTTGTATTAATTAAAGTAATCCCGGAAATTTCCGGGATCATTGTTTCATTTATACAATCTATCCCAAATTTTAAAATAGCTTAATTATTAGACAGTGTTACTTCTTATGTTGAACTAAAAAATCAGCTCAACTTTTAGTTGTTTTTTTCTCTTTTTCAGTTGCTTCTGAATTAGCTTTCATGTTTTCTGTAAAATCAGAAACTTTTTCTTCTACCTGTTCATATTTTTCGGAGATACTGTCAATAAATTCAGAGAAATATTTCTTTAATGAATCAGCATAATCTTCTCCTTTTTTAGATATTTTTTTTCTGACTTCGGTACCTTTTTCAGGAGCAAATAAAACACCTAATAATGCACCAGTAGCTACACCAGCCAATAAACCTAATAGTACTTTTCCTGAGCTCATAATTCTGTTTTTTAATTTTATTAATAATGACTTGATTTTTAAAAAATTCTTCTACCTTGAATGATTCTAAGTATTACTGCAATAATTGCAATTACTAGTAGAATGTGTATAATGCCCCCGGCATTAAATCCAACAAATCCAATTGCCCATGCAATTAACAGGATTACTGCTATGATGTAAAGTAAATTTCCCATGATCTTGAGTTTTAAAAATTAATATTAAAATTATCTAACGTTTTTAGTTGAAAATGAAATTTATGTTTTTCTGAGTATCATAAATTTCAATTAAGCTTAATTAGAATCTAAATCCTATGGTAGCCTGGTACCATACATTTTTGTAACGAGGGTCGGTTGATGTTCCATCTCCGTTATTATTTTGAATATCCCATCCGGCTCTTGCACCTAGCACAATATGATTAAAGTTAAAATCAATGCCTCCCAGGAAACACAAGGTGTTTCTTCTAAGATTATCGTTTTCAAAGTCTTCTACTTGCTGATCGGTAAAATCACCACTTGTAATTTCATCTTTTTGTTTTATCAGATAAGAATATTGAGGGCCGGCTACTATGGTAACCATTTCGGTTGGTTTAAATGCAATTAACAAGGGTAAATCAATAAAATTTGATGTACGGGTAAATTCATAGTCCATAAATCCCAAATAAGTTCCTGAAGCTTGATATCCTTTTTGAGAAAAAAGAATTTCGGGATGAAAGCCTAAAAACTTACCAATAGGGATTGCAACAAAAACACCTGTTACAAAACCAATTTTAGGATCGGCATTATAATCTTCACTTTGAGTATCATATACGTTTGAAAGATTTAATCCGGCCTTTATTCCATAATTTAACTTACTTCGTGAATCAGATATATTATCTTGCGCATTACTTATGTTAGCCATAAATATAACTGACACAATCATTAAAATTATTTTTTTCATTTTTTATATATTTATAATTTATACTCTTTTAGCTTATTATTTAGTTAACATTTTTAACAGTTAAATCTCTAATAGATTCGCCTATCTCCTCCATATCGCGACTAAACTCTGATTTAAATGCTTCCCATTTATCTTTACCTGCTTCCTTAAATTCATCCAGTTTCCTTTTCAGGTCACTATTTTTCTGTTCCAAATCAGCCAGTTTTTGTTCGTATTCGGCTCTATTTTCCTGTTTTTCGATTGCAATTCTTGATTTGAATTCGGCAATACTTTTTTCGTGTGCCGCAATTTTTTCGGCTGATTCTTTTTTAAATTGCTGATATTCGGCAAGTGCTTCTTGTTGTGCCTGATTTAAATCTTGTTTGGCATCATCCAAATCGTTCTTTGCTTCTTGTACCTTGTCATGAGCATTTTCTTCTTTTTCAGCTGTCGATTGGCAGCTAGTTAATATTGCTCCTGTCATAAATACTCCTGTTAATATTGCTCCTGCCATAACCGATGTTATAGTAAGGAATCGAATTGTTTCTTTCATAACCTTATTATTAATATTTGTAATTAATTATAGAAACAAAGGTATTTCTCTATATTCATCAGATCGTTACACAACTTTTAGAATAAGTTACATGATTCACACATTCAGGGAACCATGTATTTTCAAATTGATGCTAATTAAAAATATTTGACCAGGAAGCAATACCTATACGAACTACGTTGAGCGATCTATTGTAAAATATATTGTAGTAATCCTCGCCATAATCGTATTGAAGAAACACAGACACATCGTTAAGAAAAGCAGGTCTGAACGAAAGGTTGTATTGCAATATAAGTCTTTTACTATCAATGGTTTTGGTATCGGTGAGATTACCAGTTATCCAGCCTACATGAAGCGACTGCCTTAGCAACATTTTATTGTTATTATAAGATTGCCGGTGTACCCGAAACAACTTTGATAAATTGACATTGTTTTGTAAATCCAAAAAATAACGAAAGCGGCCATAAGTGCCATTTAATTCAACCTCCTGTAAATAATCCCAGGCTACATATACTTTTACACTATTGGTAGTATATGGTACAAAAGGATCAGGACGTGCTATATATACTCCCCCTTCAATCCAGTTCGTAGAGAAACTGCCTGAATGGGTATTAATTGTTACACTGTCTTCATTGTAAAAATAACCGTCTTGTCCATTCGAATGATGAAACCAGGAAAAATACATGAATAAATCTCTTTTTCTGTTTTTGCTATCAACCAGATGATAAAAGAAAGTTACTTTAGGTATAAACGAAGGAGTGCGTATGGGGTATGATTCTTCATTATACATTCGCAGTATGATTCGGGTAGATAGTTCTGCACCCCATCGGGCATTTTTATTAATTGCCAGCATAAAGTAAGGCGCAACGTTTCCTTCAAACAATAAGGGTTCCAAATTTCCAAGTCCACTTCCCAACAAAATTGAACTTGGTTCGCGAAACATACTAAATTTTGAAATTGACGAAACAGAGCTATCTTTTAAAGTTTGTGAATATGTCAAGGAAACGCTCAGAGCTAGATATAAGGTAATAATGACATGTTTAATTTTTATCATCGAATTTAATTGAAATATTTACATACTTTTAATAGTACGATACCAAACAAACTTGTTTTCAGTTAAGGCTGATACAGGATAAAATGAACCTGTATCAGCCTTGTTTGATTTTTAAAGAATTATACTTTTACGTTTTCAACAGACTCCCATGGAGTTGCATTACGCTGACCATGAGGGTTTCCTTTACCCTTACGAAATCCTTTATGTTTACCCTTGTTTCCGTGTCGTCCAGGTTTTCCACTGCCAGGTGCTGGTAGTACCATACAAGAGGTTACAGTAAATACGAGGAACAAGAACATCGCCAATAAAGCAATTGTTCTTAATTTTAGTAAATTTTTCATATTCAATTTATTATGTTATTTTTTTTAAAACTGATTAAAGAATTTATCGAATGCTTTTTACACTATCGACTATATATTCAGACTCACCACGCCAAATCAGAGCTCCATTTTTTTGTACATAATGTACAATAACATTCTGTCCCTGTATGGTATCAAGTTGGTGTGCAAGATTTGAGTTCGTAACTGAGAAATAAAATTTCTCGGAGGCTAAAGCAACATTTGTATTACTCGATATACTGCTAAGTATCATTTCACCTTCATAAGTCTTAAAGATAGAACCCTTGTAAGAAAACTTCTGCAATAATCCGGCTCGATATCCTTCACTGTAAGTAAAAGAATATTTCCAGTAAATAAATACACTTAGTATAACCAGAATCAGAGTGATAACTATAAAAAGATTTCTTTTCATTTTTTTGTTTTTATATCTATTTGTTACTCAATCTTTCTATACTTGTTAAGCTAATTCTGTGAGTATTAAATATCATTGCAAATGCAAAAGCTTTATTTCGGAAATCATATATCAAGGCTGTAAATAAATTACATCATTTAAGTATTATGCTTCATCTTTTGTTGTGCGAACCAGTCCAATACCAGAAATAAAAAAGATCAGACCGAGTATACTGTAAATAACAGCAGATTTAACACTATGTGTATCACCTGATGTACTTGCAAATAATATTGCAGCATAAATTAGACCGCCAATACCCAGAACAGTAAGTACTGCCCCAAAGATTCTTTTAATATTCATCTGTTTATAATTTTAAGTTATTAATTTAATTTTTGGAGTTTTCTTATACTCACTAACTACATACAATTAAGATAGGCTCTAGTTTAAATGAGCGTTGGGATGTGTGTTTGTTATTCTAGGTGGCTTAGATATTTTGCGGCAAAATTTTTATTGCCACCAAGGACACAAAGCACGAAGAATATACTAAGCTTAACACCTTAAATTAAACTATAGCTTTAAAATAATCAACTTTGCCTATCTATCAACAGACAAGTTTGGCAATGCCAATTGCATAGAGAGTTCATCATTTTTATCCAAACAGATTACCATTTTCTTTTAGCTACAAACAATCCGATAACAAAACCAATTGCCATACTAATAATGATTTGTGTCCAATTCC
Organism: Bacteroidales bacterium; assembly: GCA_003446015.1. Classification (GTDB taxonomy): domain Bacteria; phylum Bacteroidota; class Bacteroidia; order Bacteroidales; family UBA12077; genus UBA12077. The sequence goes on from DMBU01000037.1 coordinate 18,687, forward strand.
AGTGGTTCATGTTTGACCGATATGACATTCCATTCATCCAATGTCCTCCTCCCAATAAAAGAAAGGCTACTACAATAACTGCAATCGCAATTACATAGACTAATGTTTGGTTTTTTGATATTCTTCTCATATTAAATTTATTTTTGCTTTTATTTACCTAAAAGCCATTAATAATCTAATACAAAGCTAGGCTCATATGAACCATTAAGTGTTACATTACTTTGAGAATAAGTTACATCATTCACACATTTACAAGAGCGATGATTTTTGTGCCTTAAGAATGAATTCAAAATTGATTACTGGTTTTGCAGTTGTTTCAATCAGGTTTATTCATTTTGATTTTCAATTTAAGCTTTACGCTAAACCAAATGTCATCTGCTTTAAATCAATTAAGTTTGACGCTAAGAATACAATTTCATAATCTTACGTGAAAATCTCCTATCTCATGTATTAAACTCAATTACCACTCAAATCGCTAATTTCAGCCTTGGGTGCATTTTCTTTTACTGAGTCAATTCCATTATCCCTACCTTGTGTTGAAGTGTACATTTGACTTGTGCCAATAACCTGGGTATTCGCAGCAGTCAGATTAAAATAATGACTTCCGTCAGAAGCTGTTTCTTTTATAAACATTTTCTTATCAACACTATTTGTCTTTACTGACTCTATTCCATTTTGACAAGCCGATTTTGCGGTATAACCCTGGCTTGTTAGTATAATCTCTCCGTTTGACGCTTTTAGATTAAACATAAAGTTTTCGTCTTTTCTTTTTGTAATTTCAAATTTTCCCATGATTTATAAATTTTAATATTATTAATTGATATAGCAACAAAGGTCAGCACCTTTAGCTGAATAAGTATTACATAACTTTATATTAAAGTTGCATCATTCACACATTGTTAAAATTTGAATGGTATGAGAGTTTGCTGATAAAGAAATTAATGGGAAAAAATATTTTAGCCTGCCATATTCAAACATATTATAATTTTCTAATATTTATGAATAGTGCAGGATAACCTTAACAAGAAATAATAAACGAAATAAAATCAACAAAATATTAGGTCAGTTCATAATTCGGGCGAGCTATAAATATATTTTTGTGTATATTTTTGTAGTTATATAACTATTTGTTCTTTCCTTGATGAAAGAACCAAAATCAATCGAAATGACCGAATTTTGATAATCTATCCGTTTCTTTATTATAACATTGTATTTCAAGAATGCTTTTTGTCAGGACTCTCTTTTTTACTCTTGTGGTCACTTGGCGATTATCAACAATTCCGCTCTCATTTCGCATTTCCCACCGTACCTGTTATTAAATACTTTCTGATCTTTTCTGATGTTGATCATTGGACTGACAACGTCTATCTTCATGAGCGATAGCCTTTAAAACGGCGGATCATGCGCGGTGTGAATAGGATAAGTCATAGAATTTATGAACTCCCTCAGGACTGAAAGGAATAATTAATCAGGTTAAAAAGGATACCCAATAGCAATGCTTAAAATGAGGTTATCGTTTCTCCATGCAGAACTACCAAGGTTAATTTCATCAATCACCCATCGTTGATTTTCTTGCAGCCATGGTTTTCTTAATGGTGCTGCCAGATCGAAGCGTAAAACAAAAAACGAAACATCAATTCTTAATCCGAAACCTGCTCCAACAGCTATTTCATTCGTGAATCCAGAAAACGAAAAGGGATTTCCTGTATTCGCTGGGTTTGATTTTAGCAACCAAACATTACCTGCATCAGCAAATAAAGCTCCTTTTAAAAAACGGATTATAGTAAAGCGATACTCTGCATTCATTTCAAATTTTACATCGCCTCCTAGTTGTAAAAAACCTATATTATCTAAATTTGGAGCAACTGTTCCGGGACCTAAAGAATTAATATGAAAAGCACGAATACTGTTCGGTCCGCCACTAAAAAATTGTTTGGTGTAAGGCAAAATTTCAGAATTTCCATAAGGGGTAGCTACCCCTGCAAAAATCCTCATTGCTAACTTTTTTTCAGTTGAAAAATTGTAATAAGCACGACCATCTAAACTTAATTTAGCGTATTGAGAATATATAGAACCCATAACTTTTGAAGGTTGTTCAGATGAAATTTCTTCTCCGATAATCAAATTCGCTAATGAAAAAGTATTTCCTGCAGCTTCTGTTGTTAGTTGAAAAAAGTATTGCATCTGTTTTTTAGCAATAACTTGTTCGTTATAAGTAAATGAATAGTTTCCCCCGGCTATAAATTGTTCTTCATAACTTTTTTTTAGAAAACTATTGGAAGCCAGCAAATCTAAGAATTCGTCTGATTCGTTCCCGATAGAAGAATAACTAATACTTATGGGATTTAATTTATGTTCTTTTCTAACATCTTCTTTCCAATTAAAACCATAAGCAAATTGGAATGTACTCATATCAAAGTAGTTAACTTTTTTCAGGTAGTTGTAAGAAATTGAAAAACTTGTTTTTGGAATATACAGGCTGTTGCTTCTGATTCTAAAAGGAACCAAAAAGCGTGGAAAAATTAACTCAACTTGAGGGTTCAATGAATATGAATATAAATTTTTATTTTGTCCGCTCAATTGTGTTTCAAAAGATCCGGCCATATTAAGATGTAGCAATTCAGCACCATTAAATGTATTTCTATTTAAAAAACTAAAATTCAATCGTGGCCCGGTGTAGTTATTCGATTTTGTTACCAGATCTACTTCTGCCCTGAAGGTGCGTTTTGTCATTGGAGTAATTAAAATGCTAACATCTAAAAATCCGACAGCAGAAGTGTCACTGTCAGAAAATATTATACGCACAAATTTGAAATTACCCATTGACATAAATCGGTTAAGCGTGATGTTATGATTCCTTCTTGAATAAATTTCATGTTTTTTTAAGTAAACCGATCTTGAAATTATTTTAGGTTTAATTTTCANNAATAATAAATGGAGCAGGAATATGGCTTATGTAAAGTATTTTCGAAGTACGCTTTTTTTCAATGATTTTGTATTCAGTATTACTATTAAACATTCCAATATTAAAAAGATTGGCATCAATGATTGTAGTAGTAAGATCAGGATTAACATTACTCATTAACACAGGTGCTTCACCGGTTTTTTTAAGCCATTTATTCAATTTGCTTTTTGGAGTTTCTCCTGCTTTTAGGTACTTCCAAAGCTTAGGGCGCATTCCTAAAAAGCGTTTATTAGGTTGTGGCTGAATTGCTTTTTTTACTGTTGTTTTAACCAACTGATAATTTTGTAGATGAGCGGCTGGCTCTAATTTAATTTCAGCACCGGCATAAAGCTTTTCTTCTGGAGGCAATTGTTTTGTACCACTACATGCTGTTAAAAACAGACAACTAATAATAAGGAAAATTTTATTTATGTTTAATGGTGTCATTTAATTTTCATTTTTCGATGAATCACTTTTAATATTAGGTTTTTTGAGAAATTCTTTCCATTTGTTGAAATCACGCACGTATAAAACGCCAACGCCGGTTTCTACTAACTGGCCTTCAATAGCACCTTCGTATTGATTATATCTGAATCCTTTGAGACGGTAGCGTCCATCTTCTGTTAACTTGTATTCAACTGTAAAATCACTGGTAAAATTATCTGTAGTATTTTGTTCTGCTTTTTCGCCTTCCACATCTACCTTACCTCCAACCTGAACTGTTAAACGTTCATTAAAAAGTTGCTTTTTAACACCAATATCCAACTGGGTCCTGCCTTCTGCTCGTCCTGATTGATAATCGTCATACGATTGAATATCAAAATTTAACTCAACACCGGGTACAAGTTTTGAGCTAAATCGATTTAATTGTTCCGATAACAATTTTCCAACTGTAGTGCGAACTATGGTTGATGCGACGTTCGATTCTGTTTGTAATGGATTTTCCTGAACAAACCGACCTAAAACCAATAAAGCAAATACTTGTTTGTTTAATGCTGATGGATCTTCATTCAGCATCATCAATTTTGCATTTACAGCTCCACCTAAAATACCTTTATCTTCAGGTGCCAATTGTATTTCAAAGCTAATTTCGGGATGTAAAATCAATCCACGCAATTTCAATAACACCACAAATGGATACTCTTGTTTATAAGCATTTTTATCGGCCTCACTGATGCCCGACATCTGATCGGCCACAAGGTCAATGGGTGAAGCACGAACCGAATAAGTTGCATCTAATGATACTTCGGCATTCAGAGGATCGCCACTCCATTTAATTGAGCCTCCGGGTTTGATATTAAATCTTCTTTTTATGATCGATTCCAGAGTAACCAGATAACTGCCTTCGTTTAAATTATATGCCCCGGCAAGACTCATTTTTCCGCTTCTGTCTATTTCAAAACTTAAAGCTGCCTCGCCTTTAACCACCAAAGAATCGGTAGTAGATGGATCCAGAAACAAGCGGATTGTTGCCTGTTTATCTATTTCTATAATAGAAGAAATATCAAAGCCGGTTAATCCCGATTGTTGTATTTCTTTTTTGGTATAAAGTATTGGATTAAGTTTTAGTGAAGAATTAAATTCTATTACACCTTCTCCTTTGTCGGTGGTGAGCCTTTTCTCCGGAACTGCAAATGTAAAGTTCGATCCTTTTTTTAATTTTAATTTTGCATTGATTACCGGTAGTTTCAAGGTGCCTTTTATATCAATCTTGCTGTCAATAATCATTTTACCGTGCAGTTCTTTATTGTCCTTTGCAGTGGTGTTAAGCAATAAAAAATCTTTTGTATCCACATTGATTGCCAACATGAAGTTTTTAAACTGTTCCATTTGAACTGAGCCGTTAATAACTGCTACATTCTGGTTGGCATCTAAAATGGTAAATGAATTTAAATAAAACCCGTCTTTTTTTAGTTCAAGCGTTTCGTGTTTTAGTTGTAATGGATTATTTAATACTGTGGGTGTAATAAAAACATTTTCGAATAGCAATTTGCCTGTTACTAAAGGTTTAGTACTTTTGCCTTCAATTAAAAAATTCCCGGTAAGGTTACCAGTAGCTTTTGTTATGGTTTCCATTGAAAATGCCTGTACGGTTTTCATCGAAAGCGACTGAATATCAACATTTATTTTCATCGAAGTCTCTTTTCCAGTAGGAACAAAATAACCATTTGCTGTAAGATTATTTTCGGCACTTGATAGATTTACATTTAAATTAAATTTATCTGCAGTAGTACCATCTGCTTTTACGCTTAAATCTCCAATGGATACATCACGAACAAACAAGTTGCTAATTTTTACATCAGCAATAATTCCATACAAGTTGTTCACTCTTTTAAGCAACACATTTCCGTCAACATTTCCTTTAAGCATACCGGTATCTTTTTCTATAATTTCGGAAATATCGTCCAGTTTAAAATTCCTGGCCTCAATGTTTATATCATCATTAAATTGATTGTTCACAGAACTTATATTGATCTGCCTTTTTTCTTTCTGAATAAAAAAGTGATGAATCAAAAAACCCGGTTTTCCGAATTTAATATAATTATCGGCGGCAATACTCCAGTGTTCATCCATCAGAAAAAAATCTTCCGGATCCATAGTGAGCTTATAGTTCGATTCATCTTTTGTAATTTGCGTCCGGATAAAAAGCTTTTTATTTTGCTTTTCATCTGTTGAAGAGATGTTTGCAAAAATTTTGTTATCAGCAATTTCCCCATCAAGCAGAAGATGATCAATTTCTAATTGTGAATTTGAAATATTACTGCTGGAGATTTTATAATTCAGTGCACTTGCATCCGAATTCACATCTATTACAAAGTCTTTAATATTTGTTGTTCCATAAATTATATTTTTTATGCTTGCTTTAAAGTTTAAAACATTTTGCTCACTATTAAAATTTCCCAGAATGTATCCTGACTCAAACTTTTTTAATTGGGGTAAAAAACTTCAGAAAGGACAGGATCATTGTGAAGCTGGATCTCGAAATTAAAATCAGACAGGTTTGCTTTATGATCTACCTGGACTGTATCTGAAAATGAGAAATAAGTATTCATAAAATTACCCAGTACCTGTGGAAGTTCAAATGGAGAAAATGTTCCATTAAACTTTACATCCATAAGCGAACTTTTAACTATCAATTCACTTTTATTGGGTTCATTTATGGTAAACAATACAAATGAATCGAGTCGGAAATTTTCGCCTTCGTGGGCAATAATGATGTTGGATATTACTGCATCACCATTTAATTCATTTATCGCACCACCATTTAAATTTGTTTCTGCAATTAAACCTATTCGTATATCATCTTTTGTAAAATTGAGTTTTTGAAGGTTGGCTCCCTTTAAGTTTAAATGGAATTTATAATTTTCATGATTGGGTTTCATGCTTACAAATCCATTAAAATCAAATGCTGCATTTTTATCATTCAGGCTAATTTTTCCTGCAAATTCCTGGTCTGTTAAAGTACCATCAATGTTCAGCTTGTGATAGGAATATTTATTTATTTGGATATCTGATACTTCGGCATTTATTTTTGCTTCAATATTATTTTTGTCAAGACCATGTCCGGTAGTTTCTGCAATTAACGATACTGAGCCAAACATATTTTTGTTTTTTAATAAACTGCCCAAATCAAAATCAGTAATACGTATTTTACTGTTAAAATTTTCAGTTTTATCGATGTTGGCAAAAATATATGCCGAACCAAAGCTACTACTCATGTCTACTGTTGTTTCAAAGGATTTTATTGTTCCATCAAAAACAAGCTGCATGTGAATACTATCCGGAATTTCAAGACTTTTTGGAATTAATGTATCGGCAAACATCAACAGATCAGTTTTGCCTGTATTTATGATCAAATTCGGGAAATTAAAAGATGTAGTTTTAAATTCAGGTAATCCCACCAGAATAAAATCGGTACTTAAATTTGTATTTTCTCCTGTACTAATCTCCAGGTTTTCCCCGACAAGATGATTCACCGGTCCGGTTATTTTCCCTGTTATGCTTGTAATGTTATTACCATTTTTAAAAAAGGCCTGATTACTAAGCTGGGGAACAAAATAGAGAATATCAGCATTGGCAATTTCTCCAATACGCATATCTACATCTACAAGCATGGATTGTATGGAATCTTTCAGTGATTGGATTGAAGAAAACTGAATGTTTAAATCAGCTTCAATGGCAGAATTAGCAGTTTTAAGCTTAAGTTTTTTTGAAGATATGGAGTGCTTATCCATGTGGAAATCAGTTTCGAATTCTGATATCAAAAAATTATTCGGATCAAGCATTTTGAAATTTTCAATTACCACTTCCGTTTTAGCCGAAGAATAATAAAAATCTGTTGCTTTAAGTGAAACATGTTTATGATTGAGATGAGCTGCATCAAAGGAGTTTTCTGTTTTCGGCTTACTTACATTATTGTATGTCAGAAAATTATCATCCAGTTCAGAATTCTTCACAGAAACTTTCCAATTGCTTTTTGATGCAGGTTTTTTTGATACCTCAACAATAGTGTCTGTGGGCAATTCTATTTTACTTGTACTATAATGGATTTCACTTTTTGACAAATTGAAATTTTGTAGTGATACCATTTGCTTTTGTAAATTGACAGAAGCCTGTTTTAACTTAAGTTGGTTAATACCTGCTGTAACTGATTGTTTATTAATGGAATCGCCGAAATTTAGATTTGAATTGTTTATCTGTACTTTATTTGCAGTGAGTATGAATAAACCATTTGACTTTTTATTTGATGTTTCCCCCGGCTTTATAAGAACATTAGCATTCAGACTTTCAATCAGCAATTCATCAACTTTAAAAATTGATTGCTTCAGGTCAATCTTATCCATTTTCAATTTTAAACGAGGAAGAACAGCACTTACCTTTGTTCCACCATAATCATCATGGTAATTTACCTGAATATTTTTCAGATTAACATGATCTATGCTGAATGTCCAATTTGGTTTTTTTTCGCTCTCTACTTTTTTTTGCTTGGCAGTATCACTAAATGCCGTAAGTAGAAAATTATAGCTGAACAAAGAATCTGTTTTAATTCGGTTGACATAAAGTTTGGCTTCTTTCAGAGCGAAAGAACGTATATGCACATTATGATTGAATATATCTTTAAATACCAGATTTATTTTTAAATAGCTGGCACTAAGCAAAGTGTCTTTTTTTTCATCTTCGAGGAAAATACCCTTAATAACAATTGATTTTGGAAATGAGACATTGACTTTTTTAATTTCAACCCGTGTATGGGTTTTGTTACTGATAAATGAAGTGGCATAACTGGTAATCTTTGTTTGAATTGCCGGAATTTGAATAAGTATGGCAATAACTATGAGTAAAAGCACGTAGCATAGCATTACCCATAGAGTCACTTTTAAAGTTTTTTTTAAAAATGAAACTACTTTAATCATATAGATTTTTAACTAAAATTATGCCTATGGCCTTTTTATTTCTAACAATAACTTATCTCTCTTTTTAATGCAATTGGTTAAAATGAATATCCGTTTATGTCCCTAATCTGTAATAAGTAATCAGAAAATCAATTGTTTGCCCCGATCCCTAAACTACTCTTTATACAC
>DMBU01000099.1 GCA_003446015.1 Bacteroidales bacterium
GTAATAATAAGTGTTGGAATATATTTGAGTGTGAAAGTTATCAGACATCAAAATAAAAAACAGGGCTTTGAAAAATCCGTCAAATCAACTTATCTAATACCAGTGCTTTATGGAAGTATTTTTCTGATAATGATATTGATTTGGCGTTGGAATATGTAAATTTGTAAAATTTTAGTTTATGAAAATCGGAATTATTATCGAGACAAAAGAATTAGAAAAGTCATGGAATGCTTTTCGGTTCGCAGTAACAGCAAAGAAACAAGGACATGAAGTTAAGGTATTTCTAATGGGTGAAGCCGTTGAATGTGAAGGCTTAACTCATGAAAAATACAATGTTGACGAACAATTAAAAGCATTTGTAAATGTTGGCGGTGAAATACTTGCTTGTGGGACTTGTTTGAAATCTAGACAATTAAATGAAACCGAAACCTGTCCAATTTCAACTATGATTGACTGTGTTAATTTAGTAGTTTGGGCAGACAAGACGGTAACATTTTAAGTTGCCTACCCGATTTGCAGGCACATTGCCAAAGCCCCACAAACCAACGCTCCAACCAAAGCTTTGTCAAAGAGCCTGCAAGCCAACCCAATGAAGAAAAGAAATCTTTAAAAATGCCCCACCGCACGAAAAAAGTCAAATTGAAAGACAAAGAAACGAAAATATTTACAGACGGAAAAACAAAGCACGAAACGCTAACAAAGGCTAAAATCAAGCGGGCAGGAAGTGGTAATTTGAAGTGCAGTACAACTAATAAACTTCATCGTAATTTGATAGTGAAGTGCTCCGAAATGCCCGCCAGCTTTTAGCCTCAACCGTTATGTGGCATTTTAAAAAAATCCCGAGAGAACATTTCACTTTGACTTTTGATGAAAACCATAACAAGAAAACACAAAAGAAATTTGAATTCAAAAGGAGAATATTCATTAAACCGAAAGAATTAGGAGGAATTGAAATCAATGGTGAAATTATTCGACAGCTATAAATTCAGACGGTCAGACTATGTAAACTTCGGGTTGACTATTTTGTTCTATNNGCAACAAGTGTAAAAAGACAGACGAGCAGACAGATACAGTAACGTTAAAATTGAAACAAGTAAGGATTTAGCTTTATGACAGGACAGTGCAGACATGATGGAAATTTATTTTGTTTTTTTCTTCCCACCCACAAAAAAGAAGAAGGAAACCCCACCCACATTGCACACATTGGCAAAGCCACACGAGCCAACGCTGAAACCAAAGCTTTGCCAAAGAGTGCAATCTTGCCAACGCACCAGTACTTTAATTTACGAAATAGTAACCTTTAAAAATTTAATATTATGGCATATTCAGCAGAAATCAGCAGACAAAACCCAAGTTGTTTTTTATTTGTTATTGACCAATCAGGTTCAATGGGAGATAATTTTAGTAACCCACCTAAACCCAAAGCACAGGGCGTTTCAGATGCAATAAATAAATTGCTATCAAATCTTGTCATTAAGTGTGCTAAATCAGAAGGTGTAAGAGATTATTACTATGTAGGTGTGCTTGGATATGGTAAAGATATAGCACCCGCTTTCAGCGGAGCGATTGCTGGTAAAGACTTAGTTTCAATTAGCGAGATAGCAAATAATCCTGCACGAATTGAAGAACGAGTAAAGAAAGTTGATGATGGTGCAGGAGGACTAATAGACCAAACCGTGAAATTCCCAGTTTGGTTTGACCCTACCGCAAACGGAGGAACTCCAATGACACAAGCTTTTCAACAAGCAAATCAAATTATTGATAATTGGATTAAACAACATCCTGATTGTTTCCCTCCAACTGTAATTCATATTACTGATGGTGAAAGTACTGATGGCAATCCATCAAATGAAATGCAAAATCTTACAAATTTAACTTCATCTGATGGTAATGTTCTTTTGTTTAATTTACACTTGTCGGATAATCCAAATGCAAGAACAGTTGAGTTTCCAAGTAATACCGAAGTATTACCTGACCAATATTCAGAAATGCTTTTTCAAGCAGCATCAAAATTAACTCCGTTTATGGTCGATATTGCTAAGAAGGAATATAATCTAAATGTTTCTGAAAATTCAAGAGGTTTCGTATTAAATGGAGATTTGGCTTTAATTATTACTGCATTAGAAATTGGTACAAGACCCAGCAATTTAAGATAATGTTAAAGGATAAGGTTTTTAATATATTAATTCCCAAGCAAGGTAATTCTGAGCAAGAATGCGAAGATTGCATTTCTATTAAGGCAACTAAAGAGCAAAACAAAAAGTTAAGGCTAAGGGTTGCCATAGCAGATGGGGCAACTGAGAGTTCGTTTGCCAAAGAGTGGTCAAATCTACTAACGAAATCTTTTGATAAATTTAAGTTGCCTCTTAAAGAAACTCTTTTAAATAAACTGACTGACTTGAGGAAGAAACAGGAAGTTTTACTAAAAGACATAGAGTTACCTTGGTATGCTCAAGAAAAAGCAGAAAACGGGGCGTTTTCTGCTTTTTTGGGTATTCGTATTGACTTAGTGAATCATAATTATGAAGCAATAGCAATCGGAGATTGTTGTTTGTTTCATATTCGGAATGAAGTTGTAATAAAACAATTTCCAGTAATGAATTCTTCTGAGTTTGGGAATAATCCTTATTTGATTTCAAGTAAGCCAAACAAAAATACTGACCTTGTAAATTACCTGATTGAAGAAAAAGGAGATTTAAGTAAGGGGGATATATTATTCTTAATGTCTGATGCTTTGGCTCATTGGTTTATGAAAAACAATGAACTAAATGAACATCCTTGGAATATATTGCTTGGGTTAAAAGGTAAAACGAAGGAAGAAAAACTAAAGTTTAATTCCTGGCTTACCGAACGAAGAATATCAAAGGAAATTAAAAATGATGACGTTGTTTTAGCAATAATTGAATTATAGAAATGGCTTTACCTAGGGGAGACGAATATAATCAGGCAATACAAAGTCCCAGAATTAGTTTTTCTGATACTATCTTACAATCTTGTCAAGTCGAAACTACGCCTTTGGGTTTACCTAAGCCGTATTCAGGTGGTTTCACAACAACGTATAAATTAGTAAACAGTCATACGAGTTGGGCTGTTCGTTGTTTTACGAGAGAAATTAGTGATTTACAAAGACGTTATCAATCAATTGGCAATTTTCTATCTACCAATAATTGTGATTTTCTTGTTGAAGCTAATTTTTTGCAAAATGGTATAAAGGTAAACGGGGCTTTTCACCCAATAATTAAAATGAGGTGGCTTGATGGCGAGCCACTAAGCAATTATTTAGCTAAAACTTACAATCAAAAAAGTACAATTGATAGATTAATGACAGAGTTTACTAATCTTGTAAAAAGATTAGAAAATTATGGCATTGCTCATGGTGATTTACAGCATGGGAATATAATTGTAAAAAATGATAAACTATATTTGATTGACTATGATGGAATGTATTTTCCTGACTTGGCAACACTTCGTGTTAACGAGTTAGGACATCCAAATTTTCAGCATCCAAAACGAACAGCAAATGATTATAATAAATCTATTGACCGTTTTTCATCTATTGTAATTTATACTGCTTTAAAGGCTTTAACAGTAGCTCCAAACTTATGGAAAAAGTATGATAATGGTGATAATATTCTATTCAAAGGACAAGATTTTGCAAATCCTTTAAATTCACAACTTTTAAAAGATTTAGCTGGTTATTCCGAATTATCCAAGCTATCAAATAACCTTTTCGCTGTAAGTACATGGGATTTTAATAAAGTTCCATCTTTAGCAGAATTCATTTCAAATACATATCAACCTCCAATAAGCATAACGCCATCAATTTCTGTTGTAAGAAGTGCATATACTGTAATTGATGGTAGTCAAAAAGGGCGTTTACTTGAATATCTTGGACAAAAGGTTGAAGTTGTTGGGCAAATTTCCGCACATCGAAAAGGTTTTACTAACCAAGGAAATCCATATATTTTCTTAAATTTTGGAGTTTATCCTCGTCAAACATTTACAATTGTAATTTGGAGCGAGGCATTATCTGAACTTAATGCAAATGGGATAATTCCGTCAAGTTTGGTTGGAAAATATGTTAGTATTACTGGTGTTTTAAGTTCTTATTCAGGAAATCCGCAAATAGCAATTGATTATGCAAGTCAAATTCAAGTTCTTTCTGGACAAAGCGAAGTTGATTTAAAATTAAGTCTTAAAACTATAAATGTTTCAAATACAAAAAATACAACTAATCCAAAGCCACCAATTTTAAGTAATAAAGAGGCTGATGTTTTCAATGATTTATATAAAAATAGACCTGTATCACAACCTAAAATAAATACTCCAAACCGTCCAACAATTCCATCATATTCAACTCCATCAACTTCGCATAGTAGCTCAAATACATACAAACCTTCTACATCAAGTAGTTCAAGTAGTTCAAATAATGGTTGTACAGTTCCAATTGTTGTAGGAATTATAGGTGGTATTATAGGAGCCTCTATTGTAGAACATTTTGGCGGTTTTATTATAGGTGCAGTCATCGGTGCTATAATTGGTTCTGGAATTAAAAGTATGTTTGACTAATGATTAGATTTAGAAAAATATTCAATTTTGGCCCATTTCGTACTAGTTTGTCCAAATCGGGGGTAGGTTTTAGCTGGGGTTTGCCTGGTCTTAGATTTGGTGTTTCTCCAAACGGTCGAAAATATTTTAGTATAGGAATTCCTGGTACTGGACTTTATATGATTAAGTATTTTGAATCACCTCAAAAGAAAAATTATCAGACCCCAACAAATACAAATCAAACAAATGCTCAGCCAAAGAAAATAGAACCATGGTGGAAACAGAAAAATTTAATGGATTAAAAAGCCAACGCACAGGCGTAAGCACATTTGCAAGCCCANNACCGTTGTGGGTAATGCTAAAAAGAGACTACCTCAAAATGAAAGCTGAAATGGAAATAAATATAACACCTACTCAATTTGACCTTGAAAAGATTGAAGAATGGCTTATTGAAGAGGAAAGAGAATTTAATGAAGGTTTTTATTGTAACTGGAATATAATTGAAAAAGCTTTTAACAAGGGCGAATTAATAACCCTGAGTTTAAAGGAAAAACCAATTGGATTTTTAGTTTGGAGTAAAGGAGAAATCTATGCTGAGATTGATATTTTAGAAATAAAACCAGACTTAAGAAAAAGAGGAATTGGTGAAGCCTTCTTTGAGCAAATTTCCGAATATTTTAAACAAAAGGGATTTTTAGTAATTAAGTTGTTTTGCTCACCAAGAGAATCTGAAAAATTCTGGAAAAATATGGGATTTATAAAGTTTCCCGATAGAGAATATTCTGAATCTGATTTGACCTATTTTAAACCATTGATAAAAACTCAATCCACTTCAGTAAACCAAAAAAATGACAATAAATTAGAATTATGGGATGTCGAACCATATCAGAAAAATAGTAACCAACCTAAATGGACTTGGAATGTCGAGCTAAATAATGGCAAATTATTATTTCCAATCATTCAACCGTGTAATTGCAACTGGAATCTAAAGTGGACAAAAAATGGTGAAACAATTAGAGAAGATAAGGTGAAGTATTTTGACACAAAGAAAAACAGGGTTGATTACAGTCCCTTTTTGTATATTGAGAATTTAATAGAATAAAGCACTTAGATACAGGTAAATTTATAATATCCGAATTCATTATAAACTTAATAACTAAATAAAAATGAGAGCAGTAAAACTTCAATTCACGGACAAAAAATATCTTGATGGGTTGTTAAATGACAACAATTTTTCAGCAAATATTAAATACCTAAGCCCCATTCGACTAAATGACGTGAATCTTGTGTTATTTGACCCAATTACTGAGCACAATGCTTTAGACTCAGAAGTTGTAATATTATCAAAATTTGCAAGAGCAATTAAAAGCTTATTCTTTCCTAATACTGCGTATAACGTTGAACTTCTGAATCCAGTTTTAAATCAACAAAAAGGTGGACTGATACATAATACCGAAAGAATAATAGATTCAACGGACATTCAGATTACTGATTTCACATTTACGATAAGACAATAAAGCACATACCCACAACACGCGGTATAAAAAATTGCCGAGAAAGTAGGTCATTCAAGGGTTGTAGCCCGCTTCAACATTTGTGTAACTTGATAGGAAATCGCCCGCAATCGGCAACTTTTCATACCGCCACCGT
>DMBU01000031.1:0-39097 GCA_003446015.1 Bacteroidales bacterium
GGAAAATTGCCAAAAGACCAAAACAAAGACAGGCGTTTTGAGATGTTTATGGCTCCGGAATATGGCATCCGGGCAATGATTAAAGACCTTAAACACGATATTGATAAGGGTAAGAATACTGTTCCGTCACTTATTACTGAGTACGCTCCAAAATTTGAAAATAACACATCAGCCTATATTCAAAAGGTTTGTAAGGATTTAAAAGTGAGTCAAACAGCAAAGTTATTACCAACTAAAAACACATTACAACTATTGGTTCACTCCATAAGCCGGGTGGAAAATAATGGCAATTTCATCACCAACGAGCTTTTTGATAAGGCTTATGCAATGATTTAACAGCAAAAAATATTAACGATTTATAATAGCAATTATGGCAACAATAAAAATGTTCAATGGAACAAATCCACCATTACTTAAAAAAGGCGAATGGGCAAGCGACGGACATTACGCTTACCTCGGAATGGATCATGGGGAATACAAAGTATTTCAGGGCGTGTTTGATATGAGTAAAGACCAAAAGGTTACAGGGTTTATATACAGCCTTGACCAACGAGCGATTATCATTCCAAAAGGTACTCCGTTTTCAAAACTCCAAAGGCTTTTTGACACCCTGCCAAAAGCTTTGAAATACCATACTAATGAGAATGCAAGCATTGATATTATGTTTGAAAATGGTACGTATATTAATGACTTGGGAACCTATTTGGTGCTACGAGATTTCTCTTATCAAATCAATATTTTGTCATTAACCAATAAAGTTGATGGTACAGCTGGAACCTATGTAAAACCAGTAATATTCCAAAGTGATAAAGCGATAGAGGTTTATAATAGTGCCATAAACTTTTCCGACATTCGTTTCGAGTATTACGATACGGTAAGCGGAGCACTTTCCTTTCTGAACAGTACCACCAATATTGACGATTGTTGTTTTGATGCCAAAGTAAACCAATGTTGTGCTTTTGATAAAGGTTATAACAAAATCGTTTTCTCAGATGCCTATTTCAAAATGAACCGGGATGTTCAGGATTCTATCTTAGACAAGGCTTCGGTTGGTTCATTTATCAACATTGCTCGTAGTAAATCCGCACCCGATTTTCGTCCAAAGACCATCGTGAAATCCTTGAGTGGTGGAATGATTATCGCAGGGAATGTTGAAGATTTATTGATTGCAGAAAAAAGTCCGGTATATATGCCCAATGGTGGTATTGAAGTGCATGGAGGTTTTGTTACCAATCCCGATGGTAACTTAGACATTGCCGTACCTACCAAGCTTTCGCAATTGGAAAATGATCTGAATCTTACCAATGATTTTGAGCAGTTGGAGAATAAACCAACTACCATCTCATCAGAACAGGCAACAGCTATTGAAGCTTCCAAAACAAAAAATAGCTATCCTCAAGCCGATGCTGATAAATTGGCTACCATTGAAGAAAATGCAACCGTTGGGGCGGATTGGGAAACTAACTTGCAGAATAAGCCCATAACTATTTCACCCGAACAGGTAGCAGCCATTGAAGCCAATACCCAAAAGCGAAGCTACCCTCAAACCGATGAAGAAAAGGTAACAGGAATTGAAGCCAATGCAACTGTAGGTGCTGATTGGGAAACCAATGTACAGAACAAACCTGTTACCATCAGTAACCAACAGGCAGCCGATATTGAAAACAATAATCAAAAGCGAAGCTACCCACAAGCGGATGAAGAGAAGTTGGCAGGGATTGAAACCAATGCAACCGTTGGAGCGGATTGGGAAACCAACTTGCAGAATAAACCTGTTACCATTACTCCAGAACAATCAGCAGCCATTGAAGCCAATACCGAAAAACGCAGCTATCCACAAGATGATGAAAATAAATTAGCGGGAATTGAAGCAAACGCTACGGTTGGAGCGGATTGGGTAACTAACGTACAAAATAAACCTGTAACCATCTCACCGGAACAAGCAGTAGCGATTGAAACCAATATCGAAAAACGTAGTTACCCACAAGCGGATGAAGAAAAATTGGTAACTATTGAGGAGAATGCTACTGTTGGAGCAGATTGGGAAAGCAATGTTCAGAACAAACCTTTAACAATTACTTCAGAACAATCAGTAGCCATTGAAGCCAATACCGAAAAACGTAGCTATCCACAAGTTGATGAAAATAAACTGGCTGGGATTGAAGCTAATGCTACCGTAGGAGCAGATTGGGAAACAAATTTGCAAAATAAGCCCGTAACTATCTCATTAGAACAAGCGGAAGCCATTGAAACTAATAGCCAAAAGAATAGCTATCCACAGGTGGATGCAGAAAAGTTGGCAACAATCGAAGAAAATGCCACGGTTGGAGCTGATTGGGAGACCAATATTCAGAATAAACCTGACACCATCACACCTGAACAGGTAGAAGCAATCGAAGCCAATACTGAAAAAAGAAGTTTCCCACAAACCGATGAAGATAAACTGGCAACCATTGAGGAAAATGCCACGGTTGGAGCAAATTGGGAGCTTAATCTACAAAACAAACCTGCTATCCTTGATGTGCTAATCAATGCAATGAATGATGCAGGTGTTATCGGAATTTCAATAGATAATGATGGACGTCACTTGAGATTTGAGTTTGAAGAATAGGAATAACAATTAATTAAAACAAACATGAAACTATTAGTTATAACAAGCCTTTTTACAGCCTTCATTTCCCTTGTTGTATATGTCACTTCAATCATTGCAGTACATGGAATCCGAAAGTCTATCTCAGACAGCAATTATTTTTTACAAAGACCCTATAAACTTGTTTTTGAGATTGTGATGTGGATTTGTGGATTGGCAATTATAATTACCGGAATATTTATCAAAGACTCTCCCGATTGGATAATTATAGCAGGTGGTTTAGGAATATTCTTGGTTGGTGTGTTCTCCGATTTTAAGCGAAACCTTGCCATCCGTATTGCGCACTATACTTCTGCAATCGGTGGTTTTATCCTGCTCGGATTGAGTTATTATTTCAGCTTTGGCAATGTCAATTACACCATCATTATTGGTTTGTCTGCTTTATTTGCAAGTGCATTAGCAGATAAAAGACTTTGGTGTTTGGAGTTAACTTTATCTGCTGAAATATTTGTTGGCCTTTTCTTTTATGCACATGCTATAATGTAAGATTCAGGTGGATAAAAAAGGCTGCATATCAAAAATTAGGGAGCATTTAAAAAAAGGTGTCCGTCACAATAAGACTTCGATTGAAAATCTTGCTAAAGGTTATGGTATCACCAATAAAAACTTGGTTAAGGAATTCACCGAACTGGCAATTGTTTTGAATGCTCGTGATATTGCACAAAATGAATCTCTATCCACTTATGAGAAGTATCTTGACATTGTAGCCTTGTACCAATCACAGGTAAACCTATCTATGCGTACAAGCATGAGCGTTCTCATGCAGCAATATTCAACGCCTGCACCCATATCGTTTTTGGCATCGAGTTATGTGCTGAAATCTGATAATTTATCAGGATATAAAGCATTCAAAAACATTGTAAAAGGCGATAAAAACGCAAAGATTGTGGGCAATGCCCATCTTCATCCTGAAAGAACAGAAAACCATTCGCTTTATTTAGAACCATCGGCAGGAAATGGTTTATTGACCATTGCTTTACCATACCATCAGACTTATGTGAATGAGTTGGATGATGTTCGATTAAGCAATTTGAAAGAACAGCCTTTTGCCAAAGTTTCTAGTTGGGATGCCTTAAAACCTCCTTACGCTTATGATAGAAAATTTGATGGAGTGCTTACAAATCCACCATTTGGTTCATTATCAGAATCCATAATGTTTGGAAAGTTTAAAATTAAACGACTGGAACATGCCATGTGTTTAGCAGCCTTACGATGTATGAAAGATTCAGGGCGTGCAGCACTTATTATTGGCGGTCATACCACATGGGACGAACAAGGACGAGTAACAGCCGGACAAAACCGCATTTTTCTGAATTATCTCTATCATTTTTATTATGTAGAAGATATTATTCCCATTAATGGAAAAAAGCTCTATTCACGACAAGGCACATCATTCAATACACGATTAATCCTGATTAATGGAGCAAAATACAAACCCGATGGTGCAGCTCCACTCAAAAATAAACTCCATAGCACAATGGTCAATAGCCATGAGGAACTTTGGGAAAGGGTGTGGTTAGAAAATCCTAAAAGTAATAATCAAAACAATCAAATAAGCTTAGCGAAGATTAGAGCGAAAGCCATTCTAATAAAACAAAAACAATCTCCCGATTATGAAGTCAGACATTAAAATAGAGAAAAACAGCATATTGGTAAAGTTCAAAACCGTACCGCCCACACACATTTCAGCCCGATTGTTTGAACTTGGGTTTAAGACCAGGGACAACAAGTGTTTTACCCGAACTCAAAAGTTAGCTCAAAACGAACATGAGTACCTGCAAGGAATGTTGGGACACAAAGGTTTGGGCATGGCTTATATTCCGACAGCCGAAAAGGGTTTTATCTTGGATACCACCGTTCCCGACAGTATGGGACATGAAATGCACATTGCTATACGAAAGATTAAAAAAAGTATTGGGATGCCACTTTTCGATTATGTGGCAAGAAAACTGGATTACGACAATGATGAACTGGTTAAATCCCTTTCATGTGAGCAGATTGATGCCGTTTCATTGGCAATCTACAATATTGAAAAACGCAATCAGGGAATTATCGTTGGCGACCAAACCGGAATTGGGAAAGGACGAACAGCAGCAGCTCTTATCCGCTATGGAGTGAAGCAAGGCTTACAACCCGTTTTCTTATCCGAAAAACCCAACCTGTTTACTGATTTGTACCGTGACCTTTCCGATATTGGCAGCTCCTCACTTGTGCCTTTTATTGTGAATTCTAAGGAGAGCAAAACAAACATCATGGATAAAAATGGTGAAGTGATTTATATGGCTCCTGAAAAACCTACACAAGAACGCATCATCAAAAATCAGAATGTTCCGGGCTCTTACAATTTTGTATGTGCTACCTATTCACAATTTAATCAACCAAAGAAACCTGCAAAGCAACAGTTTTTGAGTGCTGTTTCAGGTGGTAATATCATCATTATGGATGAAGCGCATAATGCTTCGGGAAGTTCAAATACAGGTGAATTTATGCAAGATGTATTGCGCCAAACTAAAGGCGTATGCTTTCTATCGGCAACCTTTGCCAAACGACCCGATAACATGCCCATTTATGCGCAAAAAACATCCATGAGCGATGCCAATATGAGTAAAGAGGATTTGGTGGAAGCCATTACTAAAGGCGGTGTAGCCTTACAAGAGATTTTAGCAGCTCAATTGGTTTCTGAAGGACAAATGATAAGGCGTGAGCGTTCCTTTGAAGGTGTAGAAGTGAATTATATCGAGTTAAAAGAAAAAGCAAAAGAACAAGCGGAAACAGCCGATAAGATAACTTCTATTATCAGGGATATTATTGGATTTCAGGAAAAGTACATCAATAAACAAGTTGAACAGCTCGATAAGATTGCAGCAGCTGAAAGTAAAGAAGTAGTTACCAGAAAAGGAACTGAAAAAGCAGGAGTTGATAATATTCCTTATTTCTCCAAGGTGTTCAATGTGATTAACCAATTGTTGTTTAGTCTCAATGCTGAAGATGTGGCTGATCATGCCATTAAGCGATTGAAAGAGGGTAAGAAGCCTATCATTGCATTTGCTTCTACCATGGGAAGTTTTTTAGAAGGCATGGCAAAACCCGATGATATTATAAACGGGGATTTTTCCATTGTACTGGAGAAGGGATTGGACAGCGTTTTACGCTATTCCGAAAAAGATATTGACGGACAAAGCGAAGGTAAAACCTTTAACATTGCAGATCTCTCCGAAGATGCTCAATTGGCATATCGTGATATTTTAAAGCGTATTGAGAAAGCTTCCACAGGAATTACTATCAGTCCATTAGATTTAATCATCCAAAAAGTTAGGGAAGCAGGATATTCTGTTGGTGAAGTCACCGGGCGCAAGCTTTGCATCCAATATAATTCTACCAAGAAAGGAAATACAACAGCCTTGGTTCTTAATCGAAAAAAGGAAAATACAGCCAGTTTGTTTCGTCAGTTCAATGAAAACGAAATTGATTGTTTGTTGATTAACCAATCCGGTTCTACCGGAGCTTCAGCTCATGCGATTATTACGGATAAAGTACCTGCCGATAAAGTGAAGCAGCGTGTGATGGTGATACTCCAACCGGAGCTGAACATCAACACCGAAATTCAGAAACGGGGTCGTATCAATCGTACCGGGCAAATAATGAAACCGATTTACGATTACATCATTTCATCAATTCCGGCACAAAAGCGGTTTATGATGATGCTTAAAAAGAAGCTGAAATCATTGGATGCCAATACTACATCCAACCAAAAGAACAGCAAATCGCAATTGGAATCGGATGACTTTTTGAATAAGTACGGTGACAAGGTGGTTCGTCAGTACATGATGGAGAATCCGGAACTGAATAAATTATTGGATAATCCACTCAAACTGGAGGGCAAAGACAGCGATGAAACGCCATCCGAAGGCGATGCTTCAAAAGTAACCGGACGTGTGGCAGTATTGTCAGTTAAGGAACAGGAGAAGTTTTACAGCGAAGTCATTGAGCGATATAACGATTATATCGAGTATCTCAAACAATCCGGTGAATACGATCTTGAAGTGGAAATCCTTGACTTGAAAGCTGAAACCCTAGACCGTAAGGTGGTGATTGCCGGAAAAGGTGGCCGCTCTGTTTTTGGTAATGATACTTTCTTGGAAAAATGCGATTGCAACGTACTCAAAAAGCCATATGGCAAACCGGAACTGGAAAAACTTATTCAAAAACATCTAAATGGCAAGCAAGCAGATAGTATTTCTGAAACTATTATCGAAGCTCACGAAAAGCATGTGCAAAGCAAGCTCAATGAGGATTTAAAGGAACTTGAAACCAAGTACAAAGAATTAATTGCAGATATACCCAATGAAAAACCCTTTCAAAAGATTCCGGTATTTGATAAAGCTTCACAAAATGAATATTTAGCGGAACGAACCGAGGAGCTGAATACAGCAAAACAAGAATCCATAACCAAAATAAAAACGCAAAGCGAAAACCGTAAATCCTATCTCAATGGATTCTTTCGGTTTTTTAAAATTGGTCATGGTTATTTTTACCCAGCATTGAGTTTTGAAGGGGACAGTAGCGACAATTCCTATTGCATCTTTTTAGGTTTTGACATCAATCCCAAACGCAGCAATCCTTATGCACCTTCAGCGGTGAAGCTTCGCTTTGCCATTTCTGATAGTCGTAAATACATTGTTCTTCCGGCTTCGGGTGATACCGCTAAGGAGATTGAGCGAATTCAGGCTCGTAGTTTTCAGCTCTCCAATTCTCAAAAGGAAAGCCTGATTGATAAATGGGATGAAGCCATTCAAGCATTTTCGGTAGACAGGCAAACACGCTACATAGTGACCGGGAATATTCTGCAAGGTTCAGCCGACTTTTCAGGAAAACTGGCGAGTTATACAACCAAGGGCAAAGGTGTTCAAAAAGGTATTTTGATGAGTGAAGCATGGTCACCTGAAAATACGGACAGTAAAGCCAATGCTTATGTGGTTGCACCAATTGCAAAACTGCAAAAGCACATTATGAGCCTGCGAAATGGTTCACCAATTAGTACCGAAAATAAAATCAGCATCATTCGTCACTATGATGACTCTTTTAAAATCATCATGCCGAAAACCAAAACACATATCCCAATATATACCGATAAAGATGTGGTAAAGCTTTTGGTAAACAATCGGGATGGTTTTGAAATGATGTCAGGCAATATGAAAGCTTCGGTTTCTGAAAGCAATATGCCAAAGCTTATTCAATTATTAGGGGAACGGTTCAGTTTATCAGTAAAAATCCCACGTAATTATTTTGATGAGTATTTAGAGAAAGGCTCGAAGTACTCTGATTCAGCAGACAACCTGACACAGGAAGCTATGAAGATGTTTGAAATTGATAAAAAAGAGTATCCACAGCGATTGGCAAAACAAAAAGCATCATTTCAAATAAGCAAACCTGAACCCAAGGAAAAATCGCCAAACATAAAACTAATCAAACTACGGGCAAAAGCTATACTAATTAAGCAAAAGCAAATGCGCAACGTGGCAGGGCTTTAATAGAAAATTCGATAACAATTAAAAACTAATTATATGAAACTCACAATAAAAAATTACAAGGAAGTAACTAAGAAGCTTGACTTTTCGAGTTTGCCTGAAGCAGCCAAGGAAGCGCACAAAGAATTTGATTCTTTTGCCGATTTCTACGATGAAGACAAGGACATTAAAGAAATGCTTGATAATCATTTTAAGATTGTTGAACCTTATTTGAAAGATGCTTCCAAGAAAAGCACAGCCACAAAGAAAAGTCCGGCAAAAAAGACTGAAACTAAGTCACAAAAATCTACTAAAAATGTGACAAAGAAAGCTGTACCTAAAAAGAAAGCAGTTTCTAAAAAGGCAAACCGTAAAGCCCATGAAGTAGCTCTAATGCCATTGGAAATAAAGATTATCAAGCGGTATTTGGGAATGAACGGTAATAAAGTCACCGAGAGACAAGTATCGTTACTTTATAAGGTGATTCAAAAGGCTGCAACAGAAAAAACCATTCGTAAAACAAACAAGTATGCCGAGGAAATTAAGAAGATTGGTAACGACCTTGCCAATACTTATAAAGAGATGGGTGCAACCTGTACTTTTGAAATTCCGGATGCACTTCAATCTAAGCTGAAAAATATTGTAGATGATTATGGCGTAAGCCCTTCCATTTCTTTGATTAAGCGGTTCATCAATCTATATGGTAATATCACCATTGAAAAAGCAAAACGCTTGTTGAATAGCATTAAGAATGCCAAAAAGGGAGGTAAAGTTACCAGTACTGATAATGCTTACGACCGGGTGAATCAGGTGCAAAAGCATTTAGAAGAATATCTTGATAGCGACAAGCTTCTGGTAACTAATATTCAGCTTAATGGCTTAAAGGGATTTGCCGGATTGGGAAAGTAAACGCCACTACTGCACCGCCCCAGAGTAGTGGCTCAATTTCAAGGGCAAGCATTTCAAGTGATACAGTGGTAGCTCCAAACCAAGTTGTATCAGCTGATCAATTAGCAAAGATGAAGTTCTCAACTTTATCTATTGGAGGAAAGTTTGGCAAATTACTCGGACAGCCATACAAACCATTTTATCTGATGATTTACGGACAAAGGTTTCATGGCAAAAGTTCGGTTGCCATGCTTTTAGCGGATGAACTTGCAACAAAAGGATTAAAAGTGCTTTATGTTTCAAATGAAGAGGGTGTAAAAGGTTCGCTCCAAGAAAAGTTATTGCGATTAAAAATTAGCTCACCCATTCATTTTGTGGAGGATTACAATCCAAAGCAATTTCGGGCTTATGATGCCATTTTTTTAGACAGTACCCAAACAGTTGGGATGAAGCCTAATGAATTCAAGGTACTCAAAAGACTATATCCAAAAATCTCATTCATCCTTGTTTTTAAAGCCAATAGAGACGGCACATCCAAAGGTGGAAGTGATTGGGAACATGATGTGGATGCCATCATGCACATCGAAAACCAAAGTGCCACCATGGAGAAAAACCGCTTTCCGGGTGGGAGTTCCGAACCCATTAAAATATTCTAAGTCATGGAGGAAACAGCAATTAGAATATTTTGGATTACAGTGGGTGCAACCAGTTCGTTAATTGTTGGTGTGTTTACTTTTATCATCCGTAATGCTATTTCAAAAAATGCTACCAAGGAAAATATAGACGCAAAAACTAATTTACTGGAAAAAGATATTACACATCTCACAAAAGAAATGGAATCCTGTGAAAATAAATTTACAGTCTTGCATAAACGAATATCCGATTTACGGGAAAACTCCAAAGAAATTTATGTTAGCAAAGAGTTATTTCACCAAACCATTAAGCAGCTTAATGAAAAGCTGGATACCATCTTGAAATTTGTAGAACGATGACAGGCAATGCCTGAGATAATTATAAGAAAATGAAACTATTTGGAAAATTAGCAAATGCCGGGGTTGCCGAAACCCTGAAAGAAGGCACGAAACTCATAGACGAAATATTTACTACCCAAGAAGAAAAGCTTCTGGGAAAAATGGAATTGTTTAAAATGGCAGTATCCGACCGGGATTCTGCAAGGAATATGTATTCCAAAGATAGTTGGCTTCAAAAGACCTTTGCTATATTCTTTCTTATTGCTTGGGTTGGACTTACAGCATTAATGTTGAACTATTTCATCTTCCAAAACATACAACTTGATGAATGGCAGATAGCTTTTATAAGTAGTATTAACGGTGGGATTTCAACCAAACTAAGCACTATTATAGACTTCCTTTTTGGTGGAGCAATCAGCGGAGTAAGTAATGTAAACCTAAAATCTAAACGTAAATCATGAAGACTTTTGATGAGCTATTTGAAGCTGTAATAAAACACGAAGGTTACTATGCCAATGTTAATGGCGACCGTGGCGGTGAAACCTATATGGGAGTTGCCCGAAATTTGCACCCAAATTGGGAAGGTTGGGCTGTGATTGATGTTTACAAGTCGGAAGTTGGAGCAATTAAGCACAACGCAAAAATTGATATTGACGGATTAACCTTTTTGGTAAAGGAGTTTTATCGACATACTTTTTACCATAAATATCAAATTGAATCCATTAATAATGGGGCTTTGCAGGAAATTATTTTTGACTGGTGTGTAAATAGCAATCGATGGGGAAGTAGGGGAGTTCAACGTGTACTTAACCAATTCTTTAATGCAGACCTGAAACTGGATGGAATAATCGGTAATCAGACCATTACTGCAATCAACTCTTGCGAACCAAAAACATTGTTCGATGCTATTAAAATGGCACGCATCAGGTATTATCATACCATTGCTAAAAAAGGTGAGAATGCTAAGTTTTTGAAGGGGTGGCTGCGGAGGATTGATGCTATTGAGTTTGACGGATAATCAGCATATAAGACCATAATTGAATTATTGGGGGTTCAGATTTGAATCCCTTTTTTACACCTTATCATAAAAATTAATAAAGAAAATTTTTATGATAAAAGATAGTTTTAATTATTTTCTGATATTGCATTACAATATTACTTAAGCACGTTATGCCCTATTCCGTATCAAAAGAACTGATTATCGATTTTATCTTAAATGATATTGATGAAAATCAACGCATTAAGATAACAGAATCTATCAACACTAATACATTGACTAAAGAGCTGTATCTGTCTGAAAAGAGAAAATACGATGTAGAAAGATATCTTGATGATGAAATGGGTATTGGTGAACGTTGCGAAATTGAAGAACTTTTAAAAATTAATGAATCTTTATATGAACATTTTGAGTTGAGTAAAGATGTTAATGAGTTTCTGAAAATTGAAGCATTTAATGAACAGCTTAATACAATACATGCGGAGCTTTTTAATTCTAAAATTAACCAACAAAAATTCGGTCACAAAGTTAGTTCAGAAAGGCATATTGTACCTGTGAAAAAACTGAAATACAAAGTTCTAGGTATAGGGAAATGGGTTGCTGCTGCCTCAATTATACTGTTTGTTGCAACTTTTGGTATGACTTATTTTACAACAAACCAAAATTCATTGGAAGAAAGGTTGTATGATTCGTATTATGAACCTTTTCAGAATAACACAAACAGTTTTTTTAATAGTTCATCATTAATTGAAGCGAAGAAGAAATATAATAATCAAGAATATGATATTGCATGGCTTCTTATAGAGAATTTACCTAATTCTATGACAATTGAAGCTGAGAAAACGCTTTATGCCGGATTAACCCTCATGGAATTGGAAAGATATACAGAGGCAATAAATAAGTTTAAATTTTTGCAAACTGATGAAGACCAAACCGTAATAAATTCAATTAATCAATGGTATCTGGCTCTTTGTTACTTAAAAACAGAAAGAAGAACAGATGCAAAAGACATACTTGAAAAAATTGTTGCCAATAAAAGTTATAATCATTCCGAAGCAAGGAAAATTCTAAAAAAGCTTAACTAAGCTTATTTTTTCTTCTATTTAACCTTTTTCTTGATCTTAAAATAAAATAAACCAGTGCTATAATAATTAATAAGAAAAAGATTCTGCTCAAAATATACCCTTTAAATAATGCATCTTGGTTTCCTACAATTATAAGGCTCGACCAATATCTTGGATTGGCTTCAAGCGGATTCGCTGATTTGAGATAATTTAATTTAGCTAACCGTAGGGCTTCATCTTTGCGTTTCCCTAACACTAAGTACTTATAAAATTCTTTTAATTCGAATAAAGTAGGTTCGTATGTTGCTGTCCAAAGAGAAATCATCATAGAAGGATTTCCTGCATTTAAAAATCTTCTTCCAATGCTTAATGCCCCTTCACTCTTGTTAATTGTTCCTGAACCTGAATAACAGGAAGCAAGTACAACCAGTTCTGCTTCAATATTTAATTCATCTATTTCGTATGAATGCAAATAGCCATCTTCGATTGTATCATTTTTATAAGACAGGTATATTTTTGAGAATTGAGGATTTTCTAAATCTTCATTTCCATGCGCATACAAATGCAGTATTCCATATTTTTCATAGTTTCTTTTAAGATTATATTCAGTTGCATTTTCTCCGGTAAATACCTTGCCTCTAATAAATCTTGAAATTTCTTTTATGTTTTTTATTGCCAAAGGCATAGGATCTAAAGAATCTCTTGAATTCAAATAATCTGGAGCAAAACCAAGAAACTTTGGATTCCATCTTTTTTTCTTTTGCAAAGAATTAAAATACAAGCTTGCTGAATAGGTGTAACCTATAGGATATTTTACTATAAGATATGGTTCTGTTGCATAGTCTGCAAATTGTTGTTTTTGATAAGGTTCTGTAATTAAGGATTCAAATGCTATAAGTGACATTTTACTATCAGGAACTATTAGTAGGTTTTCCCCTTTTAGCTGGCTTTCAATCGGTTTTATAAGTGTTTTGTATAATTCATACGATGCAATTCTAAATTTCACATACCCGAGTTCAGCACGACTATGTAAAAATTCTTGATATATTTCAAAATGTTCAAAGAACATAGAATCAAGTTTAATCCTATTAAATGATCTGGTTTTATTCGTAATAAGAAATGTATATAAATTACTGTCAGTTAGCTCATAACTAATTATTGCTTCTTTTTCTGATAATTTTGATTTAAGTTCATCAATCCCGACTACACGGTTTTCATATTTACGTTTATAGTATTTCGGGTAATTTTGTTCAAGTTCTCTAATAATCGTTTCTTGTGCTTGTGCCAATTGAAAAAGCTTTTCTTTCAATTTAATTTGTTTTAAACTGTCAGGATTTACAAGCTTGTTTTCATTTTCTAATTGAATTCTGATATTACCTATTTGTTCCTTGACAGTTTTCTCTTGTTTTAGAATGCTATCAGGTATGGATGCATTATTTCTTGCGAATTCTTCATTAATGGATTCCCTTAAAATGGCATACTTGCTACGTTCAGAATACTTAAATGCAATATTGATGTAATCATTATTTCCGGTAATATTCATTAGTTCGAAGCATATTTCGATTATATCCAAATACGTTTCGTGTTCTTTTTCTGCCAAAATCAGCTTTGAATCTTCATATAAATATCCCATTCTGAGTTGTTCAATAAATTTTACAGTAAGCTCTAAAGTAGAAAGGGCTGCATTAAGATTGATCTCCTTATTTTCAATTTCAGATAATTTTAAGAATGTATTGGATTTGCTTTTGAGTAAATCAAGCAAGTCCATATCAGGCAGGGTTTCCTGAGATGGGCTATGAAATAAAGAAGTATCAGTAAAATCGGGTATTTTTGAATTTAGGGATTGCTGATAGTTTTTTAAAGATAGGGGATATTCTCCCATTTTATTGTACATATCCCCAATGTGTTTATAGTAAAATGAATAAAAGGGGTGTTTATTCCCAAGTGTTGAATTGATGTCGCTATAAGCCTTAGAATATAATACTGATGCCTTTTCAAATTGGTTTCTATTTACATAGAAATTTGCAAGATTCATATTAGACATTATGGAGACTAAATTCTTTTTTCCATATATTTTTGTATTGATGTCAATAGCTTTTAAAAGAAACTCTTTTGCCTTTTTGAGACTGTCTAATTTTTCATAAATAAGACCACAATTATAATAAGTATCTCCAATATTCTGAATGCCATTTTCGTCAGCTTCTCTTATACTTTCAAGATATTTCTGCACCGCACTTTGATAATTCCCCAACATTTGATAAGCATACCCCTGATTATGATAATTTTCAACGATTCGAGAAAATTTAGATTTATTTTCACTTTGATGTAAGGCTAATAGCGAGTTTTCATAATAGTTAATGGCTTTTAAATAATCGCCCATTAAAACGTAAACATTGGCAATATTACCATTTATTACTGAGTGGTTAAATTCATCTGTTGTATTTTTTAAAGCTTTGTCATAATACTCAATAGCTTCGTTCAAATTTCCTTTAACCTTATAAATAATCCCTAATTGGTTATAGATTTTAAAATATTCGGGGGGATTATCTTCATTTGTTTCTCCCTTCATATTTATAGTGGTGTGTAATAATTGTATGGCATAATCGTGATTACCAACTCTGTTGTAATATCTGGCACTATCGTATAATTGTTGCGTTTGATGCAAATCATTACTATTTTGTGCAATAACTGTTGTTGTATATGTAAAGAAGCTGGCAATTACAATAGTAAATTTGAATATAAGTATATTGCAAGAAATTTTTAAATGGTTTACCATTTTGCACTTAATGTTTTATGTTAAAATACAACATTAAGAAAAAAAAATGATAGTAGTAATCTAAAGTAGAGATGAAAAATAAGATAATGAATTTTAGTACGGCATAGTTTTCAATAAACTATATGCTAAAATATATTCGCATTTCAAATGTTTAACTAAAAAATTTAAATTATGAAAACACAAATTGAAAAATTCAAGAATTTAGATGAAACCAGTTTTGAATCTTTAAAAAACGATGAACTAATTCAAATCAAAGGTGGAACAGAAGATTCACAGGGCGGAACTCCTACACAAAAAGATGGTGAATTTGATTAATGAAATTGTTTTTATATTCTAAGAAAAAAGGCTGCCTCAATTAATTTGGGGCAACCTTTTTGAATTTGTCGAATTTGATATGGGGTTTAGGTTGTATGCTGCACTTAATCAATGCTTATTATTTTCAAAGAAATCTATTAATCTGTAAACATACTTACAATACGGAATAAAAACTTGTAGATGGGCAAATAATATTTCTTTATCCACTTTCTTGCCAGTTGGGTGTCCTGCCTCATTTCTATTTCGTCTAATCATTTCAAATATACCTGTTAGTGTATTTTGATAATCTTCCTTTAATTCACTATGAATCTTTTGGATATTTCGTTTAAGGTCTTCATTAAAAATTTCAAATTTTGCCTTTATTAATTTCTTATCAATCTTATTTTTAAAAGCATTTCCTTTTTCTATATCTTCAAAACTTTCTCCATAAGTATCAATCAATATTAATAGTGCTTTTTCTGATGCGCAACCAAGAGTAATAGTACTTGACAAAAGTTGATTTATATTATACGTTTTAATGCTTTCCTCAAGATAATCCAATATTACTTTGTCCAGATTAGAAATTTCACTATTTATCCTTGATAAATATCCAGAAATATCATTCGGAATAGGCAATTCACTTTCAATCACTTCTAATCCATATTCTGTAAGACTAAGAAACGGCCATTCAGGATTATTATACCCTCCAATTGTTAAGACTCTTTGAATTATTAAATCCCATACTATTTCTCTAACTCTTGTCTTATCATGTTCATCAAGTTTTGAACTTCCTCCTTGAAAATTCGATGGATATGGGTTTCTTACTAGACCTTTTCTTAAAGCAACCCTTGCAACGCCAGATTCAATTCCAACTATTTGTAAAAGAGTGCCTTTGGATTCTTTTAGATATTCAAACACAAGTGATTTCAGTTCTTCAAAAGAAATTTCAATTTTATCTAATAAATCATTCATAAAGTTAAGTTTTAACGGTAAATTCGTTCACACGTAGCACACAACGATGGCTATAACAATAGTTAATATTAACTACTTTAAAGTTTATAGTTTGGCTCATCGCCGATATAAATTTTGTGTCCAAGTTAACATATTTTCTGAAACCGTCGAAAAGTCATTTTCGAAGGGGGTAATGGATGAGAATATGTTTAAAACTAACGAGTTACAGTATTGGATTCGTAGAGGGTTGGTAACTGGTTTTATGGCTTAGTCAATATTTCATACAGTTTCAAGGCTGTTAATATAAATGCTAAAATACTACCAACTCTTACAAAATTCACCCATAATTTCTCCTTCCTTAACTTCTTTCTATATTTATCGCTCCAATATTGAAAATAAGCCCAACTTTCTCCAACCGCTTTAAAGTCAGTTATAGTATGACTTCTACTTTCATCAAGTTCGAAAAGAGCTGGAAGGAATCCACCAATAAACATTTTTCTTACTTGTCCTTCAGCGTAAAAATAAAATTGATTCCGATTTGCTTTAGACTTATTTTTCAACTCCCTTTGACATATCTCGAATTCTTTTTCTATGTCAGATATACTTTCCTTCGAATAATTCTCTTTATCAATATTTTGATTGAGAAAAAATTCAAAATTCAATTTAGAGATTAGTTCTTTTGTTGATTTATCTTCAAAATTAAGTGAAGTTCTCATTTTTCTTATTCAAGTTTTTTAATAAGGCTGTTATTAGCAAGTTTTAAAAATAGTTTTTCAATTTGATTTAGAATGATAACAGGAATATATACTGCATCAAAATAATTAGCTACAGCGAATCTATGTTTTCCATCTTGAATAAGAAATTTTTCTTCTTTCAAATCTAGAATTAGAATTGGAGGTATTAACTTGTTTGAGTTTTCCCAGCTCTCCAATACACTCGTAATCTTATCCGGCTCATGACTTTTCCATATCTTCTCTTTGGTATATACAGTCCTATAACAATCATCTAAGATTCTGAACAATTCTTCTTTATTAATTAAATACAAACTATAATCAGAGTCTTTTTTGAGGTCCTTATGACAATCATTTGCAATATGAGATAAATCTATCTCTGATTTGGTTAAATGCCATGCGGGCAGAATTGAAAAAGTTGAATTTTTCATTTTTTTCTTAAAACACCTTTTATTCTTTTCACGTCTTTCATTTTCTTCAATTCTTTTCATCTGGTTTTCTAATGAAAAATATTCTTTATCCATTGTAGGTTCTCTCTTTTAACTTATTGCCAATGGTTGCTATAAAAATAGTGTGTATTAACTACACTAATGTTTACGGGTTGCTTCATAGCCGAAATAAATTTAATTGTCCAAGTTAATGATTTTTATGAAACCGTCGAAAATTAATTTTCGGCGGGGTTAATGAATGAGAACACTCTTAAAACTTACAAGTTGCAGCATTGGATTTATAACGGGTTAGGGGCTAACATTCTCTGGCTTATCATATGGAAATCCAGCTTTATCCAGAATTTTATATTTCCACCTATGGTTATCATTATTCCATCTTTTGCTTTGACTTCTCAATTGAGCAACATCATCTCGCATTTTTTTTACTATTTTCTTTTCTTTATCGGTCAAATTTTTGATTTTTCCACTATTAGTCAACTTTTCAATTTGTTTCCAACTTTCAATTTTATTTTTAATTCCTTCTCTATGCTTTTGCTTTTCCCATTCCCACTCAACACCATTTCTATTAATTAAATCGCCAAGTAATTCAATTCTTATAAGGCTTATTAAATCACTTCTATTTTCTCTTTCTTGCCTAGCTTTCAATGTCATTTGGTCACTCAACCAATGTCCAACTTTTGTTTTCTGTGTTGGTACAGATTTATAATTTTTCTTTTTACTATAATATTCTTCAAGTTCAACTAAATTATCTGTCCAATCATCATCTTTGGGGTTACTTCCTGTATTAGATGCATCCCACAAGAATTTAATTGAATTCATTTTATCTTCCTCATGTTGTGTCCATTTTGGAGGATAGTTCTCATTACCTTTTCTTCGTTGTTTTTGATATGCACACCAAGTACCCAATTTATAATATGGGTTGGATTTATCTGAAAATTGGGGTATATGAGTATAATTGCTATTAGGGTCAACTTTATTTTTATAGTCAACAAGCTTTTGAAAATCTTTATCCCACTTCAATAATCTTCTGCGCTCTATGCCCACTCCTTCAAATGGAAATTCAATACTTTTTAATTTAATTTCTATTTCTGGTGGTAATTCAAGTTTATTATGTAACGCATTCATTTTCTGATACCATCGAAATAATTCTCTATCATCAGTATGCTTACTGACAATTCCAGAAGGTCTAATTTCTTTTTTATAAATCACATAACGTTCAAATAAAACATCAAACTTTTCATAATCGTTTGCAGTAAAACGTTGCTCTTTGGGGTTTGATTTGATATGTTTTTGTCCAAAACCAGTTTCAATATCAAATTCAGGAATTTCAATGTTTTCTTCAAGGTCTTCATCATTTTCTCCGTCATTTGTCTTTGATTCTTTTAGTTTATTATTTCCACCATATTGATTAAATAATAAATTTTTTCTAATCAATTCTTCTAGTAAATCATTAGTTAGGAGATTTAAATTTTTCGCCGAGAGATTTAATAAATCTGAATAATAAGTTTTAATCTCTGAAAGCATTTTATTACCTTGACTATCTGTTTTAGTAAGAAAATCTAATTGGACCGATGCTTCTATATTACTTTTAATCCCTGAACTTGTAAGATTGGAAGAGCCAATAATCATCCGTGTATGTTTAGAACCTTCAAATATGAATAATTTTGGATGATAGGTGACAAATTCCCTCTTATCATGATATATGTAGGTTTCAATATTTTGCTTTATTAATTCTTCAAGAGCTTCTTTGGATGTTCCACGATTATCAACACCTATATAGAATCTGATATGAGTATATGTTTCTTTCGCTTTCTTTAAATGAGGAATCAACATCCTAACACCAGAAATTGCTGCAAAAGCAACAAATCCGTTGAAAATACTATAATCAGAACTATCAAACGAGACAGCAAGTTGTTTCCCAACATTATTTCTGTTTTCAATATCAAGTCCGTGTCCTAAAAATGTCGCTTTCATTATGCTGAATGTTTTTTTTGCTGCCCCTACAGGTGTTTACGCAGCTTAATACAATCTCTTCACAATCTGAATTATAAACGTTTGCTAAATGGATATAAGTGTTTTTAACGGTTAAACATCTTTTAAATAAGATTCCCCTAAAAATAATCAATTATTTGTTATGTATGGAAGTATTTCGTTTATAAGTAACTAAAAAACTCCCGACTACAATAAAGTAATCGGGAGTTTTTTTAGTGCCCAGAGCGGGATTCGAACCCGCACGCCCTAAACGAGCACCGGCCCCTCAAGCCGGCTTGTCTACCAATTTCAACATCTGGGCAAACATAATTTTTGCAAATATATCAAAAAACCTACTTAGTGAAAATGTTTACGAATTGTTTACAAATTTTTCTTTATATTTGGAAACAGTTCTTTATTAAATATAGTAATAATCAGCTATTGCGGTCATTTTCAATTAAGAAAAAGTAAAAGCCCCTCAAGCTGGCTTGTCTACCAATTTCAACATCTGGGCAATATTTATTTAAAACGCCATCTCGTCTACCAACCTGCCTGACTTCCTTCGGCAGTTAAACCGGCAGGCAGGTTTCAACATCTGGGCATTAATTCTTTTATTGTACCCGGCGTGTCTACCATCCCGATAGCTATCGGGATCAACATCTGGGCTTTCCAAATGGTTTACAAAAATAGAAATATATTATAAATTTTCAAGAATAAAATTGGTCATTCTTGTATATAGATGCAACTGGGTAATATTTCCTCTTATACTGTGTTCTTTATCAATATAAAACTGTGATTCGAATTGTTTGTTCGCCTCAGTTAATTTCCGGGCCAGTTCAACAGAGTTTTGGAAATGTACATTATCATCTCCTGTTCCATGCACCAGCAGTAACTTCCCTTGTAATTTGTCAACATGTGAAAGCAGTGCATTGTCATCATAACCTTCTGCGTTATCTTTTGGTAGTCCCATGTATAATTCGGTATAAATGGAATCGTAAAAGCGATATGAGCTAACCGGGGCAACGGATATAGCCATCTCAAACACATTTGCTCCATGAAATAAACAAGAAGCAGATAAAAACCCTCCGTAACTCCATCCCCAGATTCCGGTTCTGTTTTTATCAACAAAAGGGAGTTTGCTAAAATATTCTGCCGCTTCTATTTGATCTATCGTTTCATATTTACCTAATTGGCCATAGGTAATTTTTTTAAATTCTTCGCCTCTGCTTCCTGTACCTCTATTATCTACACAAACTATAATATAACCTTGTTGAGCAAGAAACTGATGCCATGCAAAATACCGAAGCCATGAATCTGTAACACGCTGCGAACCGGGTCCTCCGTATTGAAACATTAACATCGGATATTTTTGTTCAGGATTAAAATCTTTTGGTTTAATCATATAAGCATTTAAATCCCATGTGCTGGAGGGCGTGTTTATTGTAATAAATTCGGCTGGAACAAAATGGTAATCTTTTATAGCTTGTTTTAAATCCTGATTATCTTCCAAAACTCGTATTTGTTTTCCGTTTTGTTTATGCAAAGTAACAAATTTGGGGTTTGCTGCACTTGAATAATAATTGATGTAATAGTTAAATCCCTTGCTAAAATTCGCAGCATTTGTTCCTTTTTGAGTCGATAGTTTTTTCTTCTTACCGCCATCCAGCTTAATGGAATATACTGCTTTATTTATTGGCGATTCTTCAGCTGATTGGTAGTATAATGTTTGCGTTTTATTATCTAAACCAATAAAGTCGGTAATATCCCATTCTCCTTTGGTAATTTGATTAACGAAATTTCCATTCATATCATATAAATAAAAATGATTCCATCCATCTTTTTCACTATTGATAATAAAATATTTTCCATCTTCTGTCATGGTCATATACCAATCTTTAATTCTTTCGATGTAGAATTTATTCTTTTCTTCATAAATAAGCTTCGAGCTGCCATCATCGCTATTTGCTATCAAAATTTCAATATGATTTTGCAATCTGTTCTCTCGAATAATCGATAGCTTATTACTTTGGGTGGTCCATTTAATTCGGGGAATATATTGATCCTTTTCTGGCCCAATATTCATGGTATTCGTTTGCATGGTAACTAAATCATAAACATGAATACTTACGATGGAATTTTTCTCACCTGCCTTTGGATATTTAAACGCATAATTTTCAGGATAAAGTTCATTGTTGTATTTGGTCATGTTAAAAATCTGAACATCACTTTCATCAAATTTGTAATATGCAATTTTATCTCCATTGGGCGACCAAAAAAAGGCTCTTGTAAAGCTATATTCTTCCTCATAAACCCAATCGGTTCCACCATTAATTATAAAATTAAATTTGCCATCAAATGTGATTTGAATTTCGCTGTGAGTTGTCAGATCTTTAATAAAAATATTGTTGTCTCTTACAAAAGCTACTTGTAATGCATTTGGAGAAAAAGCAGCATACTTTTGTCTTCCATTCTGGCTTAGTTTTTCAATTTTTTTTGTTGCAATATCATAAATATAATATTCGGCAGTATACGATCTTCGATAAATATATTCTGCATTTGCTGCAAGTAATATCTTTGATTCATCTGCAGAAAATTCATAATCATTGATTTTAAATTCTGAGTCAATTGTATTAAACAGTATATCTTTAACATCACCTGTTTCATAGCTGTATTTAACAATTTTCCGACTACCCTCCAGTGTTGTAAAATGCTCACCATCATTCATTGATCGAAGCCCGCGAACGGTTCTTTCGGTAAATTTTTTGTTTATAAAAATATCTTCAAGAGTGATGTTTTTTCCGATTTCCTGAGACAATAAATTTTGTGACAGCAAAAACGTGAAAATAAAACCTGCAATTTTTAAAGGAACTTTCATATGAATGTATCTTTTAATAATTATCTAAATCAAATTGTTGCAACAGATCAAACTTTTTAAATTGAATATTGTTAGTAATCAAAACAGACTTTAAAAATAGTAATATTTATTAAAGATATACATCATGAATTCATTAAAGAATTTATATCTTTGCACTCTTGAATTTGAAAAAGATTTGAAATGATTAAAATTACATTGCCAGATAATTCTGTACGCGAATACGAAGAAGCAATTTCTGGATATGATATTGCAAAAAACATAAGTCAAAGTTTAGCTAAAGAAGTATTAGCTATAACTGTTAACGGTGAGATTTGGGATTTACAGCGTTTAATTACAACTGATTCAAAAATAAAACTCCATAAATGGGATGATGAAGAAGGGAAACATGCATTTTGGCATTCATCAGCTCACCTTATGGCTGAGGCTTTGGAAGCTTTATATCCGGGTATAAAATTAGGAATTGGGCCAAGTATTGAAAATGGTTTTTATTATGATGTAGATTTGGTTGATGGAAGAGTAATTAGTGATACTGATTTTCCAAAGATTGAAGCTAAAATGAAAGAATTAGCTCAGCAAAAAAATGAATATCGTCGTAGTGAAATTTCAAAAAAAGATGCACTGGATTTTTTTACTAAAAAAGGAGATGAGTACAAGCTCGAGCTAATTAATGATCTCGAAGATGGTACAATTACACTTTATAAACAGGGCAACTTTACAGATCTTTGTCGGGGGCCACATTTACCAGATACAGGATACATTAAAGCTGTTAAAATACTAAATGTAGCAGGTGCATATTGGCGTGGTGATGAAAAACGTAAACAGCTGACCCGTGTTTATGGAATCACATTCCCAAAACAAAAAATGTTGGAAGAACACCTGGTTTTACTTGAAGAAGCTAAAAAGCGTGATCATCGCAGGATTGGTAAAGAGCTTGAATTATTTACTTTTTCGCAACGAGTAGGACAGGGTTTACCATTATGGCTGCCTAAAGGAGCTCAACTAAGAGAACGATTAGAAAATTTCTTGAAAAAGATTCAAAAATTATATGGATATCAGCAGGTTATAACTCCTCATATCGGACTTAAAGAATTATGGGTAACATCAGGCCACTATGAGAAATATGGAAAAGATTCTTTTCAACCCATTTCAACTCCTGCCGAAGGCGAAGAGTTTTTGTTGAAACCAATGAATTGCCCTCATCATTGCGAAATATACAAACATAAACAACATTCATACAAAGATTTACCAGTTCGTTATGCTGAGTTTGGAACCGTATATCGTTACGAACAAAGTGGAGAATTACACGGTTTAACCCGTGTACGAGGATTTACTCAGGATGATGCTCATATTTTTTGTCGCCCCGATCAATTGAAAGATGAGTTCAAAAAGGTGATGGATATCATTTCTATTATTTTTAATGCACTGGATTTTCAAAATTTCACAGCTCAGGTTTCATTGCGAGATCCTGACGATAAAACAAAATATATTGGAAGTGATGAAAATTGGGAAAAATCTGAAAATGCAATTTTGGAAGCTGTAAAAGAGAAAAACTTAAATTATGTTGTTGAGTATGGTGAAGCAGCCTTTTACGGGCCTAAACTTGACTTTATGGTTAAAGATGCTTTAGGACGTCAATGGCAGTTAGGAACTATTCAGGTTGATTATAATTTACCAGAGCGTTTCGAGCTGGAATACATAGGCGCCGATAACCAAAAACATCGTCCGGTTATGATCCATAGAGCACCTTTCGGATCAATGGAAAGGTTCGTTGCAGTGCTTATTGAACACACTGCAGGTAAATTCCCATTGTGGTTAACACCCGATCAGGTTGTTATTCTTCCAATCAGTGAAAAATACAATGATTATGCAAAAAAAGTTTTGAATTTCCTAAATAATTGCGATATTCGCACATTAATTGACGACCGTAACGAGAAGATAGGTAAAAAGATACGTGACAATGAAATGAAACGAATACCTTACCTACTTAT
Source organism: Bacteroidales bacterium (assembly GCA_003446015.1). Classification (GTDB taxonomy): domain Bacteria; phylum Bacteroidota; class Bacteroidia; order Bacteroidales; family UBA12077; genus UBA12077. The sequence continues at coordinate 24,113 of DMBU01000031.1, forward strand.
TGTTGGAGAAAAAGAGTTTGAAAATGAGACAGTTTCGGTACGTGTTCAGGGAGATGGAGATAAAGGAAGTATGAATATGAACGAATTTGCAGATTTAATTACAAATGAAGTAAAAGCTCAAACTGAGAATTATAAGATAAATTAAGTATTAACTAAATAAGGAGGACTGAGTCATAGCGGGACCTAGACAACGAAAACCATTTAAGAAAGAAGAGCCATTACACAAAATAAATCAGTTTATACGTGCTAAAGCTGTTCGATTGGTTGGGGATAATATTGAAACTAATGTGTATTCTATTCAGGATGCATTAAAACTTGCAGATGAACTTGAACTTGATTTGGTAGAGATTTCGCCAAATGCTGATCCCCCGGTATGTAAAATTATTGATTATCAGAAGTTTCTGTATCAACAAAAAAAGAAACAAAAAGAGCTAAAAGCAAAAACACAAAAAGTAATTCTTAAAGAAATTAGATTCGGTCCGCAAACCGATGAGCATGATTATCAGTTTAAATTGAAACATGCTGAAAAATTTCTTGAAGATGGCGCAAAAGTGAAGGCATTTGTGTTTTTTAAAGGAAGATCAATTCTGTTTAAGGAGCAGGGCGAGATACTGTTATTAAGATTAGCTCAGGATCTTGAAGATTTTGGGAAAGTAGAACAGTTACCAAAGCTCGAAGGTAAAAGAATGATCATGTTTATAGCACCAAAAGTTGGTAAGAAAAAATAATATATTTTAATTTTAAATCGTAGTAAAATGCCAAAGATGAAGACAAATTCGGGAGCTAAGAAAAGATTTAGCTTAACCGGATCAGGGAAGATTAAAAGAAAACATGCTTTTAAAAGTCACATTTTAACTAAGAAATCTACAAAAAGAAAGAGAAATCTTACTTATTCAGGTTTAGTTGATAAAGCTGACGAAAAAAATGCTAAGTTATTATTAGCAATGAAGTAATCTTTTAATCGAAATTATTATTTATAGTATTTAACCAGGATGAATTAGCAGAAACAAGAGTCGTAAAAGAGGCGACCGCTAATCGTTCACAAAACAAGAAATTATGCCAAGATCGGTAAATTCAGTAGCTTCAAGAGCTAGAAGAAAGAAAATTTTAAAGCTTACCAGAGGATACTTTGGAGCAAGAAAAAATGTTTGGACAGTTGCTAAAAATGCATTCGAAAAAGGATTGACCTATGCATACAGAGACAGAAAAACAAAGAAAAGAAATTTCAGAGCTTTATGGATTCAAAGAATTAATGCAGGTGTTAGAGAACACGGCATGTCATATTCTGATTTCATGGGTCAAATAAATAAAAAAGGTATAGCACTAAACAGAAAAGTATTAGCTGATTTAGCAATGAATCACCCTAAAGCTTTTGCTGAAGTTGTTAAAGCTGTTAAGAAATAAATTATTTCTATAATAAATCCAGGAAGGGAAGCTAAAATGCTTCCCTTTTTTTTATATTTACAATCCGTAAAGTCTTAATTAACATTTTTTAAGCATTTTTTTTAAATGTTTTGTAAGGATTTAAATATCTTGCACACTAACTAATCGAAATGAGAATAGCAATAATAGGTTACGGCAAAATGGGGCATGAAATTGAAAAACTTGCTCTCGAAAGAAATCATCAGATCGTTTTACGAATTGATGAAAATAATGTCAAATCCATTACTAAACAGGATTTTGAAAATGTTGATTTAGCAATAGAGTTTTCAAAACCCGAAAGTGCTTTTTTCAATATCAATATGTGTTTCGATAACCATATTCCCGTTGTTAGTGGAACTACAGGCTGGCTCGATAATTTTGATAAGCTTATTGAAAGATGCACAAATGAAAAACAAACATTCTTTTATGCTTCAAACTATAGTATTGGCGTAAATATGTTTTTTAAAATAAATACTCAGCTTGCAAACATGATGAATCAACATCAAGATTATGAAGTTAGTATTGAAGAGACTCATCATATACAGAAGATTGATGCTCCAAGTGGAACAGCAATATCATTAGCAAATGGTATTATAGAAAATATTGATCGAAAAATTAAATGGGAGAAGGAGGCTGAAAGTTCGAAAGATTCGGTTTCTGTTTATTCATTCAGAGAAGGATCAGTACCCGGTAATCATAAAGTAATTTACGAATCACCTTTTGATAAAATTATGATAGAGCACGATGCCAAAAGCCGTAAGGGATTTGCATTAGGAGCAATATTAGCAGCGGAGTTTATTGTACATAAAAAAGGTTTTTACACCATGAACGATTTATTGAAATTTTAAATATACACACATACAATGACACTAAAAGAAATTCTAAAAAACAAATACTTCAAGTTTGGAGTAACAATCACGATTTATATTCTGTGGGTAATCTGGCTTAAAAACTTTTGGTTTTTATTTGGTATCCCTGTTATCGTTGATATGCATCTTACAAAATTTGTAAATTGGGCATTCTGGAAAAAAAGAGGTGAGTCTAAAGCAAAAAATACGGTAATAGAATGGGTTGATGCACTAATATTTGCCGTAATTGCGGCTACTTTAATTCGAATGTTTTTAATAGAGGCTTATACAATACCAACATCTTCGATGGAAAAAACATTACTCGTAGGAGATTATTTATTTGTAAGTAAAGTAAGTTATGGCCCAAAATTACCTAATACTCCAATTTCTTTCCCTTTTGCACATCATACTTTGCCTTTAACAAAATATAAAAAGTCATATGTTGAATGGATTAAGAAACCTTACAAACGAATAGCAGGTTTTGGTGATGTAAAACGAAATGATATTGTAGTTTTTAATTTCCCAGCCGGAGATACTGTTGTTCAGGAAATGCAGGAGCAGGATTATTATTCAATTATGCGAGGCTACGCTGATGAATTAAAAAGACGAGATATTCAAAGTGGTAATCCTATAAAACCTTTTGAAACATATAAAACAATTGCACGAAAATACATTTGGGATCAGTTTAATATTACTGTGCGTCCGGTTGATAAACGTGAAAATTATATTAAACGTTGTGTTGCTATTCATGGTGATAGTCTGAAAATTATCCATGGCCAGGTATATGTTAATGGCGAACAACAAACTCATTTTGAAGATATGCAATATGATTATTATGTGAAAACAAATGGGATGGAAATTAATTCAAAACATCTGGAGCGTTTAAACATTGCTATTGACGACAGACGTTTTATTGCATCAAGCTCTATGTATGAGCTTCCTTTAACACAGGAAAATGTTGAAAACCTAAAGAATTTTCCTGCAGTAACAACGGTGTCGAAATACGAGAATACAAATATTAATATGGCTAATATTTCTATTTTCCCTTTTCATTCTGATTACACATGGACCGAAGATAATTTCGGAACATTATATATTCCTGAAAAAGGTGTAAGCATTGAGCTAAATTTGGAAAACTTACCTTTGTATCACAGAATTATTGAGACATATGAAGGGAATAAATTGGAAGTTAAAGGTGATGAGATTTATATTAACGATCAAAAAGTAAATTCATATACATTTAAAATGAATTATTATTTTATGATGGGAGATAACAGACATAATTCTGCCGATTCAAGATATTGGGGTTTTGTGCCTGAAGATCATGTGGTTGGAAAAGCTGTATTTATCTGGTTATCGCTCGATAAAGACAAATCATTTTTAAATAAAATTCGATGGAATAGAATGTTTTCATTGATACATTAATAAAATACACTATATATTTATGCCGGGCTGTTCATCGTTCGGCATTTTTTATTTCTAAAATATGATTAAAAAGGTTTTGTTATCAACAGCATATTTAGCCCCAATTCAATATTATACTAAGTTTTTAAAGTATGATGAGGTATATATTGAAATGAAAGAAAACTTTATCAAGCAAAGCTATAGAAACCGATGCAAAATATATGGAGCAAATGGTGAATTATCTATTTCAATTCCAATAAAAAAAACATCAACAAAAATAAAAATAAAAGATGTACAGATTGATTATGATACAAAATGGCAGAAATTGCATTGGAAATCAATTGAATCAGCATATAGCTCATCACCATTTTTTGAATTTTATGAAGATGATCTGAAAGCATTTTATGAACGAAAGTATAAGTTTTTGATTGATCTCAATGCTGAAATACAAAAGGTGATTTTAGAGAATTTGGATTTGCAAATAGATTTTAAGTACACTGAAGAATTTAATCAGTTAGCAAACGAAAAATTTATCGATTTACGAGAGATCATTCATCCTAAAAAGAAAGTGATTGATCCAGAATTTAAACCTGTTAAATATACTCAGGTATTTTACGATAAGTATGGATTTATACCTAATTTAAGCATAATAGATTTATTATTCAATGAAGGACCAAATGCAATAGAATTACTTAAGCAGTGTTAATATGTTGGTAGTTAGTCAAAAAAAAAGTTTTTAAACAAATTTTTTAATTAACTTTATGGTCAATTTTGAAATGTAAACTAAAAATTGAGATGAATAGCCTTGTAATTCAAAAAACAGATTCAACACCCGAAATTTCATTTTCACAAAAAGGTGAACTGAAAATAATCGGGAGATCATTACCCGAAGACGTTCATAAATTTTATGACCCATTGATTGAATGGGTTAAGAAGTTGGAAGCCGATACAGCAAAAGTTGATTTAAAACTCGAGTATCTGAATACTTCATCAACAAAAAAATTGTTAAATCTGCTTATTGCTTTGGATGAAAATAGTAATGTTAATGAAGTAATCGTGAATTGGCATTACGAATTTGACGATATTGAGATGGAAGATCTTGGTGGAATATATCAGGAAGAATTAACACGAATTAAATTCCATTTTATTGAAGGGGTTGACATCTTTTAATAAAGAATTTTATAAACATATATAATGAATTACTGTTAAGTAGTTCATTTTTTTAAATATCACTCTAATACCCTTATTTAACCAGAATTTTGTCATAGAATAAATGTTATTTATCAAATTTCTTATTCGCAAATCAATCAGAGAAATTAGTGAAAGGCAAATTGTAACTGACAGATATATAGTTGGTTATAAGAGTACGTGTTGATTTTTTAACAGTTGATAAGAAATAAGCAAGTGTAAAATTGAAAACAACTGAAAATATTAATGCGTAGATTTATTTTGTATCATACTAATTAGCAATTTAAAGCAAAAAACAAACTAAAATGAAAAGAATTGTACTTTTTATATTCATAGTATTTTCTATTTGTGCCAGAGCTCAAGAAGGTACAAAACAATTTATGCCTACATCAACAGATAGATTATGGTTAGAGTTTAATGCTTTTGCGAGTAAAAATTTTGGAACTTATACGGCTACTGATAAGGAAAGAATTTACATTTATATGAATGCTGGAGAAACCATGCATTTTGGAATGAGAATGCATACATCCAGTAATTATGGTGGAAATGTAATGACTGACCCTGGTAATGTTCGATTTCGTATTCAAGACCCAGATGATGTTACTGTATTTGCAGAAAGAAATATGGTTACTTCTGGTAATGGTTATATAAGTACTTATGCTCAGGCTATAACTGGTCCAAATGGTGTAACTTTAAATAATACTCCAGTAACAGGTGGTTATACAGCACTTACTTATACAGCTGTTAAAACCGGAAATCATTGGATTGAATTTGATGCTGACCTTGATTGGATACCATTTTATGGTTGGAGCAATCGTTTTGCACTTGAATATTTCGATGTAACAGTTACCAATGCAAGTAATCAGGTTATAACAAATCCAGGCGATCCGAATACATCTGCAGGTCGATTATGGAGTAAAGGTTGGGGTTTTACTACAACAAGTTTTGATATCTACCCCGTTAAAACCGAATTTTTTGTTTTTACAGCCGATGAGTTTGTAAATAAAGTTAAATATGAAATAAAACCATATTCCTTTAGTTTTGTTGCAAACTCTTATGGTGTAGATGTTGCTACTGATATAAACTACATTGAAAAAGCACAAAGTCAGGAAGGGGATTTAACAAGTTCATCGGATATTTCAGAATATAGAATATTTTTAAATGATCCCGATAGAAATGTATGGCAGAATACTAAATTACCTCCTCCAATGGTTAAAGTTTGGGTTGAAAATAATCTTATTTATGATTATGAATATAATCGTGATCCTCAATTAATAACAATACCTCTTGACACAATAAATCTTGAAAAGAATAATGTTGCTTGTCCTTACGCTAGTATTACCATGTTTAAAATTGAAACAAACGTGTCGGGGTTTACTGCTATATTATTGGACATAGATGGTGGTGGCTATTCTACAAATGGAAATGATAGAGCGTTGTATTTAGACTTGAAAAAGGGAATTAATTATGTTTTGTGGGATTTTAGAAATGATAATGGTACCGTCATCGCTAATGGAGATATTACCACCTCAGCTACTTTTCTTGGAAGAGGTCCTGCACATTTCCCAATATACGATGCAGAAACTTTAAGTGGAATCGAAACTTCTTCAATACGTCCTTTCAATAAATTAGGTCCCACCATGTATTGGGACGATCGCCGCATAACTGATTGGGGAGATACAGGTGGAGCAATGGACGAAACTGATACTTCACAGTTAGTGATTGAAAATCATATTTCAAGAGTGTGGACATACGATTCAGGTAAGCAATACGATAGTCATAATGGAAATTTAAATACTTTAAATTCTTGGTTTAATGCTATAGATTTAGGTTTACCTGAAATTAACTTTTCTATAAGCACAAGTGGAACAAAATGTGTTAATGGAGAAGCACCTTATGTTGGTGATATTTATATTGAAAGTGATGTAGATGTTGTGCATACATTTAATCTAACTGAGTTTGAAGATAAATATTTTGATCCTAAAAATGATGATCTGGATAGTATAGCTATTTTATCATTACCAATAAATGGTACCTTAAAACTTTCGGGTGTTGATGTAAATTTAAATGATTCTATAGCAAGAAATGATATTAGTAACTTGACTTATACTCCAGCTCCAAGTGGTTGGAGCGGTAAAGCAAAATTTGTTTGGAAAGCTACAAATGGCACTTATTGGTCGCTTAATCAGGATACCGTATTTATTATTGTTAATACTGATCCAACTATTTCTGAAATAGGCGATACTACAATTTGTACTAATACAAGCCTTACTGATTTACCATTTACCGTTGGTGATGCGGAAACTGATCCCGTTAGCTTAAATGTAGTTGCTTATTCTCATGATCCAAGTGTTGTTCCAAATGCCAATATCATTATTGGTGGCACTGGCGCTAATAGAACAATAACGGTTAATCCTCCCGCAAATAAATCCGGATATACAATTATTTATGTAAAAGTAGATGATGGTTTAACGGAAGCAATCGAAGAATTTGCTTTATATATTGGGCCATCAATTAGTTTTATAGGAGATACTACTGTTTGCGATGGCAATCCGTTGGAATTATCTGCTGTGGAGTTTGGTGCAGACTCATATTCATGGATTTTTGAAGGTTCGGAAATACGTAATACACAAGATCTAATAATTGATCCATTTACCACTGATTCAGTTGGCGCATATACTCTTACTGTAAGTAAAGATGGTTGTGCTGCTTCTCAAATAATTAATGTTTCCATAGCTCCTATTGTTACTTTTACAGGCGACACAATGGTTTGTGAAGGTGAAGATATTTCTTTAAGTGCGGATGAAACAGTTGCTGTTTATTCCTGGAAAAAAGGGGCTGTGGAATTGTCCACAACAAAAGTGTTGTCAATTACCAATGCAGATGCAGGTGATAATGGTTCTGATTATACACTTGAAGTAACAAAAGAAGGATGTAATAATACTTCTAATCTATTTACAATTTCAGTTATTCCAAGACCTGTAACAAATCTGACTTTAACAGGGAGTACTGTTAACCGTGGAAATAATGGAACTGTAACTATAGGTTCCTCAGAAGCTGGAATAACATATAATGCATATATCTCTGGTGTATGGGTTGCTTCTATTACAGGCGACGGAACTGATAAAGATATTACAATTCTAGCTGCAGACTTAAGTGTTGGAAACAACACAATCGATGTACGGGCCGAAAATGCAAATTGTGAAATTGATATGGATAATGATGCATTAATTACGGTTATTGTTGAATTTACTATTGACCCAATAAGTGATGCAACAGTCAACGAGAATAGTATGTATACGGGTGTAATTCCAGGTTTAAGTGGCGATATTCCGGTTGGGACAGTTACTTATACATTAGGAGGAACAGATGCAGCTGATTTTACAATAAACCCATCTACTGGAGTAGTAAGTATGGTCGCACGAGATTTTGAAAATCCTGTTGATGCTAATACTGATAATATTTATGAATTAACAATAACAGCAACAGATGATGATGCTAATAATGATTCGGAAGATTGGACCGTCACAGTAGATGATGTAGTCGAATCAGTTACATTTACCATTGATGCAATTTCAGATGCAACAGTAACTGAAAATATTGTTTACACAAGTGTAACTCCAAATTTAAGTGGTGGTACTCCTATAGGTTCTGTAACATTTACTTTAGGTGGCACAGATGCATCTGATTTTACGATAAACCCTTTAACGGGTGAAGTTAGCATGATTGCTCGTGATTACGAAAACCCTGAAGATAATGATGCTGATAATGTTTATGAATTAACCATAACAGCAACGGATGATGATGCCAACTTTGCGAATGAAAACTGGACTGTAACTGTTCAGGATGATATTGAACTGGCTATTTTTACCATTGACGCTATAGCAGATGCAATTGTAAATGAGAATAGTGCTTATACCAGTGTTACTCCGGCTTTAAGTGGAGCTACACCCATTGGAAATGTAACTTATACTTTAGGAGGAACAGATGCATCGAATTTCACAATAAATGCTTCAACTGGAGTAGTAAGTATGCTTGCAAGAAATTATGAAAATCCTGTTGATGCAAACGCAGATAACATATATGAATTGACCATTACTGCTACTGATGATGATGGAAATGATGACACCGAAGACTGGACTGTAACCATTGATGATGTTGCTGAAGTGGCAAACTTTACCATAAATGCCATTGCAGACGCAAATGTTAACGAGAATAATGTGTATACAAGTGTTACTCCCGCTTTGAGTGGAGATACTCCAATTGGGAGTATTGTTTATACTTTGGGAGGAGCAGATGCCGCCGATTTCTCAATAAACGCATCAAATGGAATTGTAAGCATGCTTGCCCGGGATTTTGAAAATCCAATTGATAATAATACAGATAATATCTATGAACTTACTATTACAGTAACAGATGATGATAACAACAGTGATTCAGAAGATTGGACAGTTACTGTTGATGATGTAACTGAGGTAGTAATTTTCACAATAGATGCAATAGCAGATGCAAATGTAAATGAGAACAGTGCATATACAAGTGTTACTCCAAATTTGAGTGGAGCAGCACCAATTGGAAATGTAACTTACACTTTAGGTGGTACAGATGCTTCAGATTTTACAATAAATATTTCATCAGGTGTTGTAAGTATGCTTACCCGCGATTTTGAAAATCCTGTTGATGCTAATACAGATAATATTTATATATTGACTATAACAGCTACAGATGATGATGGAAACAATGATACCGAAGACTGGACTGTAACCATTGATGATGTTGCTGAAGTAGCCAACTTTACAATTAATGCAATTGGCGACGCAAATGTAAATGAAAATATTGCTTACACAAGTGTTACACCAGCTTTAAGCGGAGATACACCTATAGGAAGTGTGACTTATACTTTAGGAGGTACAGATGCAGCGGATTTTACAATAAATGCTTCTACAGGAGTGGTAAGTATGGTTGCAAGAAATTTTGAAAGTTCTGCCGATTCAGATGGCAATAATGTATATGAATTAACTATCACAGCAACAGATGCTGATGGAAACAATGATACCGAAGACTGGACTGTAACCATTGATGATATTGCTGAAGTTGCCAACTTTACAATTAATGCAATTGGCGACGCAAATGTAAATGAAAATAGTGCTTACATAAGTGTTACACCAGCTTTAAGTGGAGATACACCTATAGGAAGTGTGACATATACTTTAGGAGGAACAGATGCAGCGGATTTCACTATTAATGCTACAACAGGAGTTGTTCAAATGGTTGCCAGAGATTATGAAAATCCAGTGGATGCTAATACTGATAATATATACTTATTAACCATAACCGCTACTGATGATGATGGAAATAATGATATCGAAGATTGGACAGTAACTGTTGACGATTTATCAGAAACTGCTACATTTACCATTGATGCAATATCTGATGTCAATGTAAACGAAAATAGTGCATATTCTAGTGTTATTCCTTCAATTACTGGAATTCCTATTGGAAGCATTACATATTCATTGGGAGGAGCAGATGCTGGTGATTTTACAATAAACACTTCAACTGGAGTAATTCAAATGATAGCTCGTAGTTTTGAAAGCCCTGCAGATGCTAATTCAGATAATACATATGAAATTACATTAATTGCTACTGATGATGATAGTAATACTGACTCAGAAGATTGGACTGTAACCATTGACGATATAGTTGAATCAGCAGTATTTACAATTGATGCTATTTCTGATGATAACAATGATGAAAATAATATTTACACAAGTGTAACTCCAAATTTAAGCGGAGCTACTCCTGTTGGAAATGTGACTTATACTTTAGCCGGGACAGATGCAACTTTATTTACAATAAATACCTCAAACGGTGTCGTAAGCATGATTGCAAGGAATTATGAAAGCCCTGCAGATAACAACTCAGATAACATCTATGAATTAACCATTATAGCGACTGATGATGATGGAAATAATGATAGTGAAAGTTGGACTGTAACCATTTACGATGTTATTGAAGTAGCTAATTTTACAATTAATCCAATTGGTGATGTTAGCATAAATGAAAACACAGTTTACACTGGTGTTACTCCGGGTTTTGGTGGAGATACTCCAATTGGAAATCTTACATTTACTTTAGGAGGTACCGATGCTTCTGATTTTACAATAAATACTTCGACAGGAGTGGTAAGTATGATTGCTCAAAATTTTGAATCGCCTTCAGATGCAAATACAGATAATAATTACGAATTAACAATAACAGCAACAGATGACGATGGTAATTCAGATACTGAAAGTTGGATTGTAACAATATTAGATGTTGTTGAGTCTGTAACATTTACCATCGATGCAATTTCTAATGCCAATGTTAACGAGAATAGTGTTTATACAAGTGTTACACCAGCTTTAAGCGGAGCAACACCTATTGGAAATGTAACTTATACTGTAGCCGGATCAGATGCAGCTTTATTTACAATAAATGCCTCAACCGGTGTTGTAAGTATGATTGCAAGAAACTTTGAGAGTCCTGTAGATAACAATACAGATAATATATACGAGTTAACCATAACAGCAACCGATGATGACGGAAATAATGATTCAGAAGATTGGACAGTAAATGTTAATGATATTATTGAATCAGCAGTTTTTACTATTGATGCTGTTTCAAATACTACTGTAAATGAAAATAGTGCTTATACCAGCGTAACACCAGCCTTAAGTGGAGCTACTCCAATAGGAAATATTACCTATACTTTGGGAGGAGCAGACGGTAGTGATTTTACAATTAATGCAACAACTGGAGTAGTCCAAATGATTGCTAGAAATTATGAAATTCCTGCTGATGCAAATGTGGATAATGTGTACGAATTAACAATTATAGCAACCGACGATGATGGAAATTCAGATACAGAAGACTGGACTGTTACAGTTCAAGATGTAATTGAGTCAGCTACGTTTAGTATAGCTGAAATAACTGATCTTTCAAATAATGAGAATAGTGCATATAACAGTGTAACACCATCAATAACAGGAATCCCAATAGGAAATGTAACCTATACCTTAGGTGGAACTGATGCTTTAGACTTTACAATCAATGCATCAACAGGCCTTGTAAGTATGATATCAAGAAACTTTGAGAATCCTGAAGATGCAAACACCGATAATGTATACGAACTAAGTATAACTGCAACAGATGACGATGGCAACTTCGATACCGAATCATGGACAGTAACCATAAGTGATGTAATTGAGTCTGTATCATTTACCATTGATGCAATCGCTGATGCAAATGTTAATGAGAATAGTGTCTATACAAGTGTTACACCAAATCTAAGTGGAGCAACTCCTATTGGAAATGTATCCTATACTTTAAGTGGGACAGATGCAGATTTATTTACAATAAATGCTTCAACCGGTGTTGTAAGTATGATTGCAAGAAACTTTGAGAGCCCTGCAGATGACAATACAGATAACATCTATGAATTAACCATTACAGCAACCGATGATGACGGAAATAATGATTCAGAAGATTGGACAGTAAGTGTTGATGATATTTTTGAATCAGCAGTTTTTACAATTGATGCAGTTTCGAATACTACTGTAAATGAAAATATTGCTTATACCGGCGTAACACCAGCCTTAAGTGGTGCTATTCCAATAGGAAATATTACCTATACATTGGGAGGTGCAGACGGAACTGATTTTACAATTAATGCAACAACAGGAGTTGTTCAAATGATTGCCAGAAATTATGAAATTCCTGCTGATGCAAATGCGGATAATGTATATGAATTAACAATTACAGCAACCGACGATGATGGAAATTCAGATTCAGAAGACTGGACCGTAACAGTTCAGGATGTTGTTGAATTAGCCACATTTACGATTTCTGAAATTATAGATGCTTCCAATAACGAGAATAGTGCTTATTCAAGTGTAACACCATCAATCACTGGAACTCCAATCGGAAATATTACTTATACTTTAGGAGGAGCTGATGCATCAGCCTTTACAATCAATGAATCAACAGGCCTTGTAAGTATGGTAGCAAGAAACTTTGAAAACCCTGAAGATGCAAACACCGATAATGTATATGAAGTAAGTATCTCAGCAACAGATGATGATGGAAACTTTGATACTGAATCATGGACTGTAACAATATTAGATGTAATTGAATCTGTAACATTTACCATTGATGCAATCTCAAATGCAAATGTTAACGAGAATAGTGCATATACAAGTGTAATACCAAATTTAAGCGGAGCCACACCAATTGGTAATGTAACATATACAATAAGTGGCACTGATGCTGCAGATTTTACAATCAATGCATCAACAGGTGTTGTAAGCATGATAGCAAGAAATTATGAGAATCCTGCTGATAACAACACGGATAACATCTATGAATTAACCATTACAGCGACAGATGATGATGGAAATAATGATTCAGAATCATGGACAGTTGCGGTTGATGATGTTATTGAGCTTGCCACTTTTACAATCAATCCAATTGGCAATACAAACATAAATGAGAATGGTGCATATGTAACAGTAGCTCCAGGTATAACAGGAACTCCAATTGGAACAGTTACTTATACTTTAGGAGGTGCTGATGCGACTAGTTTTACAATTAATCCGTTAACAGGAGTGGTGAGCATGCTTGCTCGTGATTTTGAAAACCCTGCAGATGCTAATTTGGATAATACCTATGAACTAAATATTACCGCAACTGATGCCGATGGAAATCTTGATAGCGAAGACTGGACTGTTTCAATTAATGATGTCATTGAAATAGCTAATTTTAGCATTGATCCTATTTCTGTTGCTTCAGTTAATGAAAACAATGTTTATACTAGTATTACTCCAAATTTATCAGGTGATACTCCTATAGGAAATATAACTTATGCTTTGGGAGGAGCCGATGCATCAGATTTTACAATTGATCCAATTACGGGGGTTGTTAGTATGATCGCCCGGAATTTTGAGAATCCTGAAGATAATGATCTAAATAATATCTATCAACTTAGTATAACTGTTATTGATGATGATGGTAATACTGATAGTGAAGACTGGACAGTTACTGTTCAGGATTTGGTTGAAGTGGTTACTTTCTCAATTGATCCTATTGATGATGTTGTAATTGATGAAAATAACATTTATACCAGTGTAACTCCTTCAATAACTGGAGCCCCTGTAGGAACAATAGATTATACTTTAGGTGGGGTTGATGCAGGTAATTTTAGTGTTAATAGCACGAGTGGTGTTGTAAGTATGGTTGCCCGGGATTTTGAAAATCCTTTAGATGCAAATGTCGATAATATTTATGAGTTAACCCTTATAGCAACTGATGATGATGGTAATACTGATATTGAAAACTGGAGTGTTACAATTCAAAATATCATAGAACTTGCAAATTTTTCAATTGATGCCATTGATAATACAACTGTTATTGAAGGATTTGCATATACCAGTGTAACTCCTAATTTAAACGGTGATACACCAACAGGAGATATAACTTATACATTAAGTGGTACAGATGCTTCAGATTTTACTATAGATGCTGGTACCGGTGTTGTAAGCATGGTTGCTCGCGACTTTGAAAATCCTGATGATGACAATCGTGACAATATTTATGAACTAACAATTACTGCTACTGATGAGGAAGGAAACAATGATTCTGAAAGCTGGACAGTTACAGTAAAAGTTGATACCGATAATGATGGGATCCCTGATGATATAGATACAGATGATGATAATGATGGTAATCCCGATTTAACTGATCCTAATAGATTGGTTGCAACTGCGAACAATGATATTATGATAGTAAGGGAAATTGAAATTGATACTATTAATATTTTGGGCAATGATGATTTCATCCCTGGTCTTGATATCTCAATTGTAGATTTGGGAACTGGAACTGCTGGAGGTACCATCACATTCAATTCTTTAACAGGAGAAATGTCTTATGAGCCTCTTGTATCAGAGGTTGGATCAGATGTTACTGTAAATTACAGAGTTGCCAATATTGCTGTTACACCTGTTGTTTATGCTGATGCTGTAATTACTATTACTGTAATTGAGAATATTGTTCCAATAGCCAATGATGATAGCGGAGCGACAGAATA
>DMBU01000031.1:39181-39436 GCA_003446015.1 Bacteroidales bacterium
CGGTAACTGTAAGCATTCTAACAGCACCCAATGGATCAGAGGGAACAGCAACAGTTAACGGAGATAATACAATAACTTTCACACCAGCTGTATCTTATTCTGGAGTAAGTAGTTTTGGATATACAGTAACAGACAATGATGGAGATAGTGATGATGCACGAGCTACGATTACCGTATTAGAAGATGGTGAAACAAATCATATACCTTTAGCCAAAGATGATACAGCAGAGACCGAGATGAATACATCCGTAGAGG
>DMBU01000068.1 GCA_003446015.1 Bacteroidales bacterium
GAGTTGATTTAAACGAAGAATCGGTTGAAATTGCAAAACTATCGCTTTGGTTACGCACAGCGCAAAAAGGAAGAAAACTTACAACAATAAGCAATCATATTAAATGCGGAAACTCATTAATCGACGATCCTGAAGTTGCTGGAGAAAAAGCATTTAATTGGCAAAACGAATTCCCCGAAGTTTTTACTAAGGGCGGGTTTGATGTGGTTATTGGAAATCCTCCGTATGGAATATTAATTGATAAAGAAACACAAGACTACTATAATAATAATTTCCCTTTAACACAGTATAAAATAAACTTATATGTTTTGTTTATTGAAAGAATGCTTCAAATTTTTGAAAAAGGAATAATACATTTCATTATTCCAAAATCATTATTATTTAATTCGTTTTATGAAGCTATCAGAAAGGAGTTAATAAACAAAACGGAACTAAATGAAATATATACAATAACAGAGAAAGTTTTTGAAGATGCAGAAGTAGGAAGTAGTTTATTATTACAATTTACTATTAAAAAAGAAATATATAAAAAAAATATTGTAAGGTTGGCAACGGCTAATAAAATTGAGAATTTCATTACGGGTTTGGCTATTACAGAAAACAATGTCCCACAAGATTTCTTCTTAAGTGTCCCTAATTGTGAAATTTCAGTAGTTTCAAAAGATTCTCAGTCTATATTAAAAAAACTTCATAAACTAAAACCAATTAAAAATTATTACACTCTAAAAAATGGACTTAATCCTGGAAATATTAAACATATTTTAATTTCAGAAAAACAAGAAACAGAAAATCATAAACCAATAATCTGGGGTAAAGACGTTTCTCGATATAATATAACTTGGTCAGGACAGTACATTAATTATGATGAAAAAATTGGGAATAAAATTAGTCTTGTCGATATTAAATCAAAGGATGGAATGAATAAGCAAAACCGCATTGATTATGCTTTACGTTCACAAGAATTATTTGAGAATAAGAAAATAGTAGTAAGAAAAACAGGAGATTCGCTGATTTGTTGTTTAGATGAAAACAATTACTATTTTGATACATTATTACATGGTATTTACGAACAAAAAGACGGTTTTAGTTTAGAATATTTATTAGCATTATTGAATTCGAAAGCTGCAACAATATTTTATCGTTTATTGCATGACATCAAAGGGAAAGTATTTGCTAAAATTAGTTTAGATAATCTTGCTTCATTTCCTATTCCTGAAAGTAATTCAGCAAATGAAGATTTACTTAGAAATAAAGCAGTGTTGTTATTAGCAAAAACTAAAGAATTGAAAGAAATTCAAACTCAATTTATCAATTTGCTTCAAGGTAGATTTGTATTTGAGAAAATAAGTAAAAAACTTATAAACTGGTATGAATTGGATTTTAATGAATTTATTAATGAATTGAAAAAAGCTAAAGTGAATCAAAGCCTCTCGGAAGAATCTGAATGGATGCAATATTTTAAAGAACAAAAAGCAAAGGCTCAAGATTTAAAAACTGAGATTAACAAAACAGATAAAGAAATAGACCAAATGGTTTATGAATTATATGGTTTAACAGAAGATGAAATAAAAATTATTGAAGAAAATTATTAATCCAAATAAAACACAACGAAATGAGCAATTTAGACAAACACCTTCTAAACCGAATTGAAGCAATTCTTGAAAATGATGTTAAGTACCTTAATGAAATAGCTCAAAGAATTGATAAAAAAGTTAATAGAAATGTTGATTCAAATGCTTTAAAAAATCTTATGAACAAGGTTAATGAATCCAATGAAATTAGAGAAAGAACTCAGCAAGAACTAATGGAACATGCTAATAAAGTGCTGAGTGATTTTGATAAGGAAATTGTAAATCACCCAGACAACGAGAAATATTATGACATATTGAAAGATAAGTTTGTAAGTATAATACAATCATTAATATTGCAATCTACAAATAGAATTAAGGAATAGTATTAATCCATTTTACTAAACCTCCATTGTTTTTAATTTAATAAAATTTACTATAACGTATTGCCTGTTATTTAACAGGCTTTTTTATTGCCAAATTTTTCAAATCTTTTACTAATTTCATGTTAGAATTATTTCAATAGTTCTAAAAACCAACCTAAATCATCCATAAGGAACATAAGAATTTCCTTAAGGTGCGTGTGAATGCACATAAGGAATAAAAGAACGTCCGTACTGAACAGAAGAATGTCGTTAAGGAACATATGAAGTTCCATAAGGAATACAAAAACGGCATTAAGGATCAGGTAAAGGACGTTAAGGAGAGCAAGAAAGGTTTTAAGGAATCCGTAAAGTTCCTTGTTAAAATAAATTATGAACTAAAAAAACTAAAAAGAAGATGACAGTAAAAAGAACACAATCAGAAGCGGTAGCTTTTGAAAGATATCGGGTTGTTGCATTAGAAGTTGCTGAAACTTAAAGAAAAATAGCATATTATTATATAGAAGTTGTTTCTGTCGTAGAAATTCCGGACACAACGCAAAACTGCTGCATAGATTCATATTTAATCCAATAAATATTTCCTAAGTGTCACTTTTTAACCGGAGCTTGGCATAGTTTTACTTCCAGGTTTTTTCCGTTGAATTCTTAAAAACCCAGAACTAGCATAGTATTCAAAACGTTATAAAAATTTAGATTTAATTTTTAAAGAAAGAGTTTTTAAAAATTTAAATTATCTCGATTTTAAATAGTTGAATAGTTTTTTTAATACAAAAAATAGTAGTAAATTCGATATTCAATTTTTAAAATGAGAAAAATTCTGTGTGGTGATTAAAAAGTGGCGTAATTACGTATTTCATCCATTAATTATTGGGTTTATTTTAAGTCTTATAGTTATTTTTTTATTTGCAAGATACTTGCCTCGATTTTATACAGAAATTGTTGAGGAATATGTGCTTACAAATAACGGGGAGGTATATTATTTTGATTTAAATAAGGATGGTAATAGCGAAAAATTACACTACTATCATTATGATCGAATTTTTAAACCAACCTTATATTTGTACGATTCAAACGATAATTTTAAATCGTTGTGGAATTTTTTAGAATTACCAGTTAAAAATTATAAAATATTTACCGGCGATTACAATAACGATAGTATAGAAGAAATTTTTGTTTTTACTCAGAGCCCTGATTCATTATTCTTATATGTGCTGAACTCCGAAAACGACAGAGAACCATATACTCGGAGCAGGTTTATTACCACTTTAAGTAATCCGGAATCTGAAGTTCATATTCTTCCGATCGGATTATATAACTTAAATCAAAATGAAAATAAAGAGTTTTTATTTGCAGTCGATGCAGGATATCCTTATACTCCTTCAAAGATTTTTTCTTTTGATATTTCTTCTAATGTACTAAGCTCTTCTCCAGAAATCAAAGCAAACATTTCAAAACCTATTCTTGTTGAAGACATAAATTTTGATACAAAACCAGAGATTGTTATTTCAAATCAATCTGCTGAAGTTCCTGGAAATGGAAATGGATCAGGATTAATTGTATTAAACAATAAGCTTCAATATTTATTTCAACCCATTGTGTTTACAGGAGGTGCATCTCAAATAACTGTAGATGCCATTAAATATGGTAATGAAAAATTATTGGCTGTTTTACATAGTGGAACAAAACCTGAAAATGTTTTTAATAGCCTAATGCTATATAACTTTAGTGGTGAAAAGGTATATGAAGCAACTATTGCAAATAAATCAAATTCAGTTTTGACCTGTATTTCTGAAAATGAAAACAAAATATACCTGTTTAATGGTAAAAAGATATACAGATACAATTCTGAGTTAAAAAAGGAGAAAACATATACTATCTCTAAGGGAAATAAAACGGAATGTATTCAGAGGGTTGATATTACAGGAGATGCAAAAGAAGAAATGATTTTCAGAAGCAATAAAAATATTATTATTACTTCAGATAATATTAGACATAAAGTAAAGTTAAATCTTCCTGATAAAGGGAAATTAAATATCACAATTGCAAAACATAAACATAAACCAAATCAAGTATCTATTCAGATTGGTTCGAAGTGGTATTTGTGCGAATTTTACAAAAACGAAGCTTTTTTTTATAGTCACATATTTTATTTGTCAATATACATTCTTATAAGTTTTATCGTGTTTCTAATTTTAAAAATCAGGCTTAGAATAAGGCGATTTCAGAAATCAATACGGAACAATGAAAGTGATTTATTTAATCAGGTCGAGGATAATATTGAAGAGAATTTCACAGGTCTTAAATCTAAGATCAAAGAAATAAGTAATGAATTAACGGATGATTCATATAATAAAATCATTGTAGAGATTGACGATACTTTAGAAAAAGTTAAAACAGCATCAAAAATAGTGAGCAGTAAATATAGTACAGATGAGGATTTTGAAAATCAACTATCTAATTTAGTTTCTTCTAAAAAAGATAAGATTAATATTTCTTATCGACTTTTTCCTGATTATGGATTCAGTACACTGAGTCATGAAATTAAAGAAACTATTCTTGAATATTCAGATAATTGTTTTGATTTTATTGCAAACCATTCAAAAAACATCAATCTTGTTTTACAGGTAATACAGCAGAATGATTATTTAAATCTTCTCATGGAAATAGAGAATATTTTTATCGATTCAACTGAATTTGAAAGTAACTCAAAATTAAAATCAATCCTAAATAAAGTTAAAGGAGAATTGGTAATAGATAATTTCAGTGGTTTTGGTACAATTATAAATGCAACTATACCATTGAATATTACAAGCGATTCTGTTGAATCTAAAAAAAGAAAAATACGAATTATCATTGCCGAAGATCATGATGTTTCCTTGTTTGGATTGGTGTCACTTTTTAAAACAAAAGATGATATTGAAATAGTGGGTACAGCTAAGAATGGGATGGAGGTTTTAAAAATCCTTGAAACAAAAAATACCGACATTGTGATTACTGATATTTCAATGCCTGGGATGGATGGAATTGAGTTATCGGAAAAACTCAAAAATGAATATCCAAATATTAAGGTAATTGTGTTTACTATGTATTTGGAAAATTGGTTTGTCGAACAACTTATTGCAAATGGTGCCAAAGGATTAGTATCTAAAAATTCGAAAATCATTGAATTAATTGGTGCCGTCCGAAATGTTTATGAGGGGAATAATTATTACTGTCCACAATTCAAATCTAAATTTGGCTTAAAAGGAAATAATAACGGAATTTCTAAAAAACTTGATTCCTTAACCAAAAACGAACTATATATTGTAAACCTGTATGCAGAGAATTTAAGCAAAGAACAAATTGCTTCAAAAATGAATCTGAATAGAAAAACAATTGATGCATTTATAGCAAATATCCTTCTGAAATTAAATGCTGGCGATGAGGAGGAAATTATTCGAATAGCTAAAAAACAAAAATTTGTGTCAGAATAATTCGTTAAAGCAATCAAACTTTTAATGCTTTAATTAAATTTGTGTGAAAATTTTGCATAAATTTATGGATAATATAAAAGTGAAGATTGATAAATATATTCAAGATCAGGAATATACAAAGGCTATTGATGAATTAACAGATTATATTGAAAGAGACATAGATGTCATTAATTGCTTCATGTTAAGGGGTGATGTTTATTATATTAAACAAGAATTTGCAAAAGCATTAAACGATTTTAATAAAGTATTAAAAATTGATCCTGAAAATAAAAGTTTAAATGCAAAAGTAGAAATGATAAAAGATATTCTTAAATTTCAGGCTTTAGATATTTATTCATCAACAAATTTAAATAAGGATCCCTGGTTAGACGATTAACATTATGCAGTTAAATTACAATGCAACACATACCGATCATAACTACTTAGGACGAGTTTTCCTTTTTGTTAAACGAAATTTTTGGCTATTTATAATTGATCTGGTAATTATCTTGTTTTTAATGCTACCTCCTTACAACTGGGAGGAAACCAGATTATTATTAATCATGATGCTTGTTCTTTTATTTCGTGATATTTTAATTTTAAAACTTAGTTATAGGCACCTTGGAAAATTTATTGCAAAAGGAAACGAAATTTCAATAGGCATATTAGCTAAAAGTAAACTTCAGGAGGATATTACTGAATGGCTACCTGATATTGAACTTGAAATTAAATATAAGCTGGGTGTTCCAGTATTATATATTTTTAATGGGAGCGAGATTGTTTTTAAACAATACCCTGTTGGGGTATGGACAGTTGATAAAATGAAAGAGTTTATTGACTCGTTTTATGATTACAAAAAGGAACAAGCCCTTTGGAAAATATATAAAGGACAAGACTAAATTTAATGCACTTCAATTCACTTTTTTTAGATTCATTAGACCATATTCATCATAGTTGGAAAGAATTTTTATCTCCTAATATAGTTTTGGGGTTAAGAAAAATTGAAGAACAAATTCTAAGTACAAAACAGGAATTTACTCCACCATCTGCTCATGTTTTAAAATTTCTGAAAGTCCCACTTCATACTATAAAAGTTATTATTCTGGGTCAGGATCCATATCCTCAAAAAGGAGTAGCCACAGGCAGAGCTTTTGAAGTAGGCACGTTAAAATCATGGAACGAAAAATTTAGTAATATTTCACTTAAAAATATCGTTCGGGCAATTTATTACACTTACCAAAACGAATACCTTAAGTATAGCGAGATAAAAAATCAAATCGGAGTTACATTCCCTCTAAAATCTCCCAATGAACTATTTGTTAAATGGGAAGAGCAGGGCGTACTTTTGTTAAACACATCTTTTACATGTGAGATAGGAAAGTCGAATAGCCATGAGAAACTCTGGAGAGAATTTACGATATTGCTACTAAAATATATTTCGAATACCAATCAGAATATTACCTGGTTATTATGGGGCAATAACGCAAAGTCAATAGTTTCCGATATTAATATTCAGAATAAAATCGAATCAATGCATCCTATGATGTGTTATAATAAACCAGGTCGTGACGATGACTTCCTTTTTGGGAAACGAAATGCTTTTTCTGAAACCATGAAGATTATAAATTGGCTTGGGTAATTTCTCCCGACTCTAACTTCTTCAAGGAAATATACTCAACTACTGATAATTCGTATAATTTCACTAATCGCTTTAAAATTTTATTTTCAGTTTTAAATTCAATTTCTTCAATAAAATGAACAGGCAAAACATTTAACGACGTTCCTGTTAAAAATGCTGAATCCATGTTTTTAATATCTGAGATGCTTATCTTTTCTTCTAGAAGATCAATTTTATTTTGTTTACAAATTTTCAGAATATTTTTTCGGGTAACTCCATTTAAAACAGCACTCTCCGGAGGTGTTATTAGTTGAGAATCTTTTATAAAGAATATGTTCGATTTGCTTCCCTCGGTAATAAATCCATGATCATCTACCAATAATACCTCAAAAAACGTTGATTTGGCTATGACTTCATTTGCCTTATTTCTGGCTTCGGTATTTAGTATTTTCGCATTTGGATTCGTCCTGACAGCCTTGCATAAACCAATTTTTACCCCAAATCTATAATCATCTGCTGTTGGATAAGAATACGGAGTAAAATAGATAAGCAAATCCTTTTCATTCGATCTGCTATTTTTGTCAAATCTTATTACAAGTTTTATTTTACCTTCGGTTGCTTTATTCCTGTTAATTAATTCGCTTATTAATTTTTCAAGATCACAATAGCTTTCATTAATGCTTAAATTTGAGAGGTCAGCAGAAGAAAACAACCTATTTAAATGATTTTCAAGAAATAAAGGAATTCCTTGTTCAATTTTAATTACTTCGTAAATTGATATTCCTGATGATAGAACCAACTCTTCAAAAACAGAACTTTGTTTTAATTTAAAATTGTGAATAAAATATTTTTCGTAGCACTCCATAATAATAAATTATCCTTCAAAAGTAATAATTCGTATATCTTTTTCGTATTGATTTCGAGAATTTAAATTAAACAGAGTAAGAAAAAATAACAGATATGTTCGAAATAGAACAGTTTATGTACAGATGCGTGCAAAGTTAGTATCGAACAAGAATGCGAAAATACTTGTAACTCATAGTCTGTTAGTGTTATGCTAGTTTTGGTATAAAACTTGATAAAATAAGTTAACTCAAAAATCAATACTTATATGATAGAATTAAAAGGTTTACACAAATCATATATAACAGGCAATAATAAACTACATGTTCTAAAGGGTTTGGATTTAACGATAGAACAAGGCGAATTGGTATCGGTAATGGGCTCTTCCGGATCAGGCAAGTCAACTTTATTAAATGTTCTTGGCATCCTGGATTCATACGATGAGGGATATTATAAGCTAAACAATACTTTAATGAGCAATTTATCAGAGAAAAAAGCTGCTCAATATAGAAATCATATGCTGGGTTTTGTTTTTCAATCTTTCAATTTAATTTCATTTAAAAATGCAGTCGAGAATGTAGCATTACCATTATATTATCAAGGTGTAAACAGGAAAAAGAGAAACAAGATTGCCTTGGAGTATCTTGACAGAATGGGGTTAAAAGATTGGGCTGAACATATGCCAAACGAAATGTCTGGTGGTCAGAAACAGAGAGTTGCCATAGCACGGGCAATGATTAGCAAACCTAAAGTAATTTTAGCTGATGAACCAACAGGTGCTCTCGATTCACAAACTTCACTTGAAGTTATGGACTTGTTTCGCGAGATTAATTCAACAGGTATTACCATAATTATTGTGACTCACGAGAAAGATATTTCAGAAAAAACAGATCGTATTATTCATATAAAAGACGGAATTATAGGATCAGAAATTATTTCAACCCGAAAGATATCTGAAACTATTGGTAGTTATCGAAACCAGTGATTTGTTATATTAAGTGTGATGTTTTTTATTAAAACTTATCATTTTGGTTAATGTATTATATAAAAACTTTAAAACCGGAATTTAGAACTTTAAACGAATACCATGTTTGACTTAGATAAGTGGCAGGAAATATTTTCGACCATACGAAAAAATAAGTTACGAACCTTTCTTACAGGCTTTAGCGTGGCCTGGGGGATTTTTATGCTTATTATTCTTTTGGGTTCAGGCCGGGGGCTGGAAAATGGTGTTACCAAACAATTTGAACAAGATGCAACGAATAGCATTTGGATCTATCGTGGGCAAACAAGCATGCCTTATAAAGGTTTAAAACCTGGCAGGAGAATTCTATTTACCAATGAGGATTATGAAAATTCAAAACGTGAAATAAAAAACATAGACAACTTGTCATCAAGGTTAAGTATCTTCCAACAAAGAATACTTTCATATAAAAATGAGTATGGTAATTTTGATATTATTGGTGTTCATCCTGGTACTAAATCATTAGAAAATGTTAAAATTATTGAAGGACGATTTTTAAACGATATAGATATTAATACAAATCGAAAAGCAGTTGCAATAAGTACGGATGTTAAAAAGACCCTTTTTAAGGATAAACCTTTTTTAGGAGAATATATTAATATCAATAAAATTCCATTCATAGTTATTGGCCTTTTCGAAGATAGCTCGGAGAGAGATAATCAAAGGGTTTACATTCCGGTTTCAACAGCTCAAAAAATATTTACGGGTGGTACCGAAATTCAAAATATTGCATTTACTACAGGCGATGCTACTGTGAAAGAAAGTATGGAACTTGAAAATGAGATCCGAAGTTCTTTTGCAGTCAGACACAAGTTTGATAAGGACGATCAACGTGCTTTATTTATCAATAACAATGTTGAGCAATACACCAAATTTCTGAATTTATTTGCAGGTATTCGAATGTTTGTGTGGATTATCGGGATAGGAACCATCATAGCAGGAATTGTTGGCGTTAGTAACATCATGCTTATTGTAGTTAAAGAAAGAACAAAAGAGATCGGAATCCGAAAAGCGATAGGTGCAACACCTCGTTCAATAATCGGATTGGTCCTTTTAGAATCTATTTTAATAACTGGTTTCGCAGGATATGTTGGGTTGGTATTAGGAGTAGGATTGTTGGAATTGATATCGCCACATATTCAATCAGATTTTTTTACAAATCCTGAAGCCGATTTTAGAATTGCAGTAAGTGCAACCATTTTATTAATCTTCTCAGGAGCTTTAGCGGGATTTGTTCCGGCACGTAAGGCTGCAAGGATAAAACCAATTGAGGCATTAAGAGATGAGTAATTTTAAGATCATTAAAAACACATAATGATGATTGATACAGATAAATGGAAAGAGATAATCATAACCTTGAAACAAAACAAGGTTAGAACCTTTTTTACTGCCTTTGGAGTTTTTTGGGGGATATTTATGCTTATCATCATGTTGGGGTCAGGTAATGGCTTGCAAAATGCAGTATTTGATAATATGGGTGATTTTGCAACAAATAGCTGTTTTATGTGGACTCAACAAACAACAATACCCTATAAGGGATTTCCTCGTGGACGTTTTTATCGATTTAATAATGGTGATACTGAGGCCTTATTGCAAAATATTCCTGAGTTGAAAGATTTATCGCCACGATTACAAGGTTTTGGTGGCGATGGAGCAAATAATGCAGTACGAAACGAAAAGACCGGGGCATTTACCATTTTCGGAGATTACCCGGCATGGAACAGAATTGATCCTATTCAAGTTACTTCGGGCAGATTTATTAATGATCTGGATGTTAAAAACAGAAGAAAAGTAGTTGTAATAGGTAAACGAGTAGTGGAGGTACTATTTGATTCTGAAGAAGATCCTTTAAACCAATATATAAAGATTAATGGAGTATATTTTAAAGTGGTTGGTGTTTTTAAATCAAAAAAGAACGGACAACAAGCAGAGCGGGAAGAACAAAATATTCATATGCCATTTACTACTTTGCAACGAATCTATAACTTTGGAGAAGATGTGGGTTGGTATGCTATGACTGCAAAAGATAATGTTCCTGTCGATGTGGTAGAAGAAAAAGCAAGAGCAATTTTAAAAGTTCGGCATTCAATTGCACCAAATGACGATCGTGCTGTTGGAGGCTTTAATGTAGCAAAAGAGTTTAAAAAAATGAGAGGATTATTTGCAGGAATTAATGGTTTAATCTGGATTGTTGGAATAGGAACATTAATGGCTGGTGTTATTGGTGTGAGTAATATTATGCTGGTAATTGTTAAGGAGCGTACTAAAGAAATTGGAATTCAACGGGCACTGGGTGCGACACCTATGAATGTAATCATACAAATTATTAACGAGGCAGTATTTCTAACTTCTATTGCAGGAAGCCTGGGTTTAGTTGCAGGATTCTGGTTGATCGAATTAATAAACTTTGCACTGAATTCAAGCGGATCAAACGGAGAGATGTTTAAAAACCCTGAAGTTGATTTTCGAATAGCCATATCAGCTTTAGTCATACTTATATTCTCTGGAGTATTTGCAGGACTTATACCTGCAAAAAGAGCTGTGAGTATAAAACCTATTGATGCTTTAAGAACTGAATAATTTATATAATAATAAGAATAAAAATGAAAAAAGTATTAAGAATCATTCTGTTGGTAATAATAATTGGTGTATTTATAGCGACAATTTATTTTTTATATCAAAAATCAAAAAAGGAGCCGGTTGTTTTTGTAACTGAAACACCGTTTATAACAGATATTATTAAAAAAACAGTTGCCACGGGTTCGGTTGTTCCTCGTAAGGAAATTGAAATTAAACCTCAAGTATCAGGAATCATTGAAGAAATTTATATTGAACCGGGTGATATTGTAAAAAATGGTGATTTAATTGCAAAAGTTCGTATTATTCCTAACATGATTAATTTAAATAATGCCGAGGCACGATTAGATCAGGCAAAAATTGATTATGAAGATGCTAAGATGGTATATGACCGACAAAAAAGAATATTTGACGAAGGTGTTATTCCTGCTGCCGAATTTCAACAATATGAAATTGCATTAAATAGAGCAAAATCAGAATTAAATTCAGCCGAAAATAACTTGCAATTAATAAAAGAAGGTGTTACCAAAGATTCCAAATCTTCAACAAATACGCTTATCAGATCAACCATTGAAGGGATGGTTTTAGATGTACCGGTTGAGCAGGGTAATTCTGTAATTGAAAGTAATACTTTTAACGCTGGAAGTACAATAGCCGTAGTTGCTGATATGGGCGAGATGATATTTGAAGGTAAAGTTGATGAAACTGAGGTTGGGAAAATAAGAACAGGGATGAATCTTATTTTAACTATTGGAGCAATTGAAGAAACAACTTTCAATGCATTTTTAGAATATATCTCACCTAAAGGTGTGGAAGAAAATGGAGCCATTCAGTTTGAAATAAAAGCTGCTGTTGAATTAAAAAAGGATTATTTTATAAGAGCCGGATATAGTGCGAATGCAGATATTGTACTTACAAGAAAAGACAGTGTGCTTGCTGTTAAAGAAAGCTTGCTTATATTCGATGAAGATTCTGTTTTTGTTGAGGTTGAAAAAGAAATGCAAGTTTATGAAAAAATACCTGTTGAGGTAGGACTTTCTGATGGAATTAATATCGAAATAATTTCGGGTGTAACTAAAGAGGATAAAATAAAAGTTCCACAATAGATTTAATATTACTGTTATTACGTTTACTATTACTGAAAAGAGAAAGCCCTGATTATTTGATCCGGGCTTTTTTAAACCTTATTGCCGACTGATTATCCAATCAAACAATGTTTCGGATTTTGAACTTTATCAAATATTATTACATTTGTTAACATTTCAATTTTATAACTAAAGAAATTAATATTATGCATCAATTGAATGAGTTTTTTCAGGATCTACATAGTATTCTTGGCGGACATCAATGGTTTGTTTACTTTTTAGTGGGAACTGGTATTTTCTTTACCATTTACCTAAAATTTCCTCAAATCCGATATTTTAATCATGCTGTTAAAATTGTTAAAGGTAAATTTGATAAGAAAGGAGATCAGGGAGATACATCGCATTTTCAGGCATTAACCACAGCTCTTTCGGGAACTGTTGGAACAGGGAATATTGCTGGTGTAGCATTTGCAATTTTTATGGGAGGTCCAGCAGCTTTATTTTGGATGTTGGTAACCGCATTTTTAGGAATGTGTACCAAGTTTGTTGAAGTTACCTTATCGCATAAATATCGTGATTTCGACGAAAAAGGTCAGGTAGCAGGTGGTCCTATGTATTACATGAAAAAAAGACTGAATATTAATTTAAAAAATGGTAAAGTCATTAAAACTGGAAAATGGTTGGGTATCTTTTTTGCAGCGGCAACAATCCTTTCTTCATTTGGGTCAGGGAGCATGCCACAAATAAACAGTATTACCGATTCAGTTTTAGCAACCTTTGGTATTCAAAGAATAATAACTGGTGCTGTGATGGCTGTATTATTAGCTTTTGTAATTATCGGGGGAATTAAACGAATTGCAAAAGTAACAGAAAAATTAGTGCCTGGTATGGCTTTAATATATCTAATAGGTGCTCTTGCTGTTATCATAACAAATTATCAAAATATTATTCCATCATTTGGTGCTATATTTTCTAATATTTTCACAGGGCAGGCAGCTGTTGGGGGTTTCTTAGGAGCAAGTTTTGCTTTTATGTTTAATCAGGGTGTTAATCGCGGATTATTTTCTAACGAAGCAGGACAAGGTTCTGCACCGATTGCTCACTCAGCCGCTCGCGCACACGAACCGGTTTCAGAAGGCTTGGTTGCAATACTGGAGCCTTTTATCGACACATTAGTAATTTGTACGCTAACAGGATTAGTTCTGTTGTCATCAGGTGTATGGAACGAAAAAATTGAAAATCAGTTTCAGAGTACGGATATGATCATATTTGCCGATACGTATAATGGAGAACTTAAAGAAGATCAACAGGCTATTTTTAAACATTTAACAAACGAAAGTTTATTGCCGGTTTTTAATGGTGAGTTGGAAATAGTGGAGGGGGAAATTCAAAATACATTAACTGTAGTTCATGCCAGATCAATAGCCGAGGATATTAAAATACTGTATGACAACAAACCATATAACGGAAAAATAAATATTGCAGATGGTAAAGTCGAAAGTGGAGGAGCTTCAGTTGTTTTTACTGGAAAATCATTAATACATAGTGCTCCTTTAACAGCCGTTGCTTTTACAAGAAGTTTTTTTGGAGAGTGGGGTAAATACATCGTTTCAATCGGATTGTTATTATTCGCTTTTTCTACGGCAATTTCTTGGTCGTACTACGGAGATAGATCTGTAACATTCTTATTTGGAGCTAAATATGTTTTTTTATATAGGATTTTTTATGTAGTTGGATTCTTTTTTGCCGGTTTTACAGATACAACTATTATTTGGAATTTATCACTTTTAACCGTTGTATTTATGGCAATTCCGAACTTAACCGGAATCTTATTATTGCACAGAGAAGTTAGGTCAACAGTAAAAGACTATTGGGTGCAATTTAAATCAGAACATCCTGATGTAGAAATTCCAGAGAAAGTATAAGCTAAGATTTTAAATGATAAATCACCCTAAGAAATTCTTTGGGTGATTTTTTATGGTTTAAAGCCGAGAATCATTATATCATCGACCTGCTCATGTTTGTTTGTCATCCACTTATTTAAACTGAGCTTTAGATGTTCTCTTTGAATTTCGAGAGGTCGGCTGTGAATTTCTAATAAAAGATATTTGAATCTTCGAGAACGAAATTTTTTACCATCGTCACCACCAAATTGATCCATGTAACCATCAGAGAATAAATAGAATATGTCGTTATCTTCGTATTCAATTTCATTATTCTGAAAAGGAATTTCGATAGGAGTTAAACCTATTGGATTTCGGGTAGGCTTATATTCAATCAATTTATTATTTCGAACCATATACAAAGGGGCATTCGCTCCGGCATACTGTATCGTTTTTTCTTTATGATTAATTACACACAAGGCAATGTCCATCCCGTTATTATGTGAATAATCATTTTCAGCCTGATTTAATGTTTCCTTTAATTCATGTCGTAATATTTCAAGAGTCTGGTTTGCCTTAGTAACTTCTTTTCTTCGAACAATCTCGTTTAACAAAGAAATTCCCAGAACACTCATAAATGCCCCAGGCACACCATGGCCTGTACAATCTGCTGCCGCAATAATGGTTGAGTTATTAACTTTTTTAACCCAATAAAAATCACCACTAACAATATCTTTTGGAAGATAGTACAGAAAATGATTAGGTAGTAATTTTCGTATTGTTTTTTGATCTGTTAACAGTCCGTTTTGTAAACTTTTAGCATAATGAATACTGTCAGTAATCTGATTTTTCTGAAAAATAAGTTCATCTCTTTGTAAGGTTGAAATTGCTTTTTCTTCACGATAACTTCTTACAAGAATTGCTACAACAAAATAGATAAGTACAAAGGAAAACAGGAAAGTGATTGATACGTCGTAAAATTTGATAAAATTACTTTCATAAGGGGTAATTAAATCTGGAAATCTTTGCTCAAGATAAAACAACAGAATTAAGTTAAGTAAAAAGAAGCTAATAACTATGGTTCGGGTTCTTCCCTCTGTAATGATAACAAACAGTACTAATCCTACCAAATACACAAATACCACAGGACCCTCTGAACCTGCATTAAAAAACCAAACGATCGAAAGCACAACTAGAGAATAAACAATAAATGGTGTAATTAAAGGTTTGAATATCTTTCGTTTTTTTGATATGTAATAGAAAATAAACATTACAATGGTCGAAAATGTTGTAAAGAAAGTAAGTCCTAAATTTAATTGTAAAGCAAGATTTGTTATGCTGGCAAAGCAAGCTGCCAGAGCAGAGAAAAGACTAACCGAATTAAAAAATCGGTGTTCCAGACTATAGTTTTCCCGATTTCCAAAAAGTAAATCTGTATAACTGTAATTTTCTTTTTTGTTAGAATCTGAAATATATTGTATCATTCTATTATTAACTAATCGGCTTATATTCACATCCCTGCTACTCTCATTAATAAGGATAGCTAATATAGACAAATAAAATCAATAATTGTACATGAAAACCATGATTAATTGATAGATAACGGTTTATTAGCTGTCAACGGCATTAATTCAATAATAAAATCTGTTTATCTGTGTTCTAATAAAACAATATTTTCAACGTGGTAAGTGTGAGGAAACATATCAACTGGTTGGACCTTGGTTACTTTGTAGTTGCTATCCAATAAATTAATATCTCGTGCCTGTGTTGCCGGATTGCAGCTTACATAAACAATCTTCTTTGGATTTGCCATAAGTATGGCTTCAATTACATCAATATGCATACCTGCTCGTGGAGGATCAGTAATGATAATATCAGGAGAACCATGGCTTTTAATAAAATCGGCGGTTAAAATATCTTTCATATCACCCGCGAAAAATTCAGTATTGGTTATTTGATTGATCTCCGAGTTTACTTTGGCATCTTCAATAGCTTCCGGAATATATTCAATGCCAATTACCTTTTTAGCATTTTTCGCAATAAAATTGGCTATAGTTCCAGTTCCTGTATAAAGATCATAAACTATTTCGTTGCCTGAAAAATCTGCAAATTCTCTGGTTTTGCAATATAAGTTGTATGCCTGTTCCGAATTGGTTTGGTAAAACGATTTTGGACCGATTTTGAATCTTAAATCTTCCATTTGTTCAAAAAAATGGTCTTTTCCCTTAAAAAGGATTACTTCCTGATCGGTAATAGAATCGTTCGACTTAGAATTTACAATATACATTAATGAAGTAATCTCAGGGAACTTTTCTGAAATATGGCTTAGTAACGATTCTATCATTTTCTGATCATTATAAAAGAACACAACAATAAGCATTAGCTCATTGGTTGTCGATGTTCTAATAATTAAATTCCGAAGAAAGCCTTCTTGTTTCCTAATGTCAAAATATGAAAGCTTATTCTCATCAGCATATTTTTTTACCTCCAGTCTGATTGCATTTGAAGGTTCTTTCTGTAAATAACAGGTATTTATATTAACAATTTTATCCCATATTTTCGGAACATGGAATCCAAGAGCATTGTTCCTGTCTAGAGTATCTTCAGTGCTTATTTCATCTTTTGTAAGCCATCTTTTATTCGAAAAAGTATACTCAAGTTTATTTCTGTAGAATATGGTTTTTTCTGAAGGAAGAATTTGATCAATTGCAGGTAGCTCAACTTTTGCAATACGTTCTAAATTATCAATTACCTGCTGATGTTTATATTTTAATTGTTCCGGATAAGGCAGATTTTGCCATTTACATCCACCACAAACACCAAAATGTTCGCAAAAAGCATCAACTCTTAAATCTGAATATTTATGAAATTTAATGGGAACAGCTTCCATAAAACTAGTACGTTTTTTTATTACCTGTACATCAACAATATCACCGGGTATTACCTGAGTTATAAAAATAACTTTATTGTCAACTTTGGCTATTGCTTTTCCTTCTGCTACGATGTTAATTACTTCGATTTTCTCCAGTACTGGTAACGATCTGTTCTTTCTTCCCACTTTGATTGAATTTTATTTATGGCAAAGATATAAAAAACAGTCAACAGTAAAAGTAAGCCTTAATTACAACTTGGAAATAGTTGGTGATTGTGGATCAATTCATATTCTTGTGGGATTATAAAATTTATGCATAAATTTTAGCTACTCTGTATAAAAAGAAAGAAGTATCGTTTACACCTCTTAAAGATGATCTAAAAACAACCGGATTGTATCAAAAAATTAATTTAGGTAAGGGCTTCGCTGTAAAACTGAAGCATAAGTAAAACTATTATTAAAACAACCAGAATGTTTAACTAAGGAGAATAAAGCACAGTAGAATATTATTAAATGATTTAAGATTTACATCAGTCAAGGGAAAGGAAATTAGATTTTTGATACCATGAATGACTTTATGATTTATAATAAATTTTTTATTGNNCAGACAAAACGACGGGCCATGCGAGAGCGTGAATGGAATAAATTATAGAATTCCAACAAAGGAGCTCGCTTACTTTGTTTGGAATTGTTAATTTATTACAGAGCGGGATGAAGTGTTGTTTTGTCTTGACTTTTTTTGAAACTTTTTTGGGTCAAGCCAAAAAAGTGAAAACAAATAAGGATATTTTTTATTATAAAATCAAAGGTTACAACGAGAATTAGATTTTGTTCTGATTATTTTATAAAGGAACTAAAATGCTACAGCCGTAAAAAATAGTTTAGAATAAACGTTCTAATCTTCCCACAACTATTTAAAGTGATCCGTGATTGTTAAATTCTAACTTGAAACTTTAAACTCGAAACTTTAATTATCTTTGCGGAAATTAATTATTCTTATGATTTCTGTTGATCAGTTAACTGTTGAGTTTGGAGGTTTCCAATTATTTAATGATGTCTCATTTTTAATTAATCCTAAAGATAGAATAGGATTAGTAGGTAAAAATGGAGCAGGGAAATCTACTTTGCTTAAAGTATTTATGAAAATACAGCCTCCAACAAAAGGCTCTGTAACTGTTCCTTCACATGTTAGTTTGGGTTATCTTCCACAAAATATGGTGGTTAAAGATAAAAGAACTGTTTTTGAGGAATCTCGTAAAGCTTTTTCCGAAGTTTTACATCTTGATGAAAAAATAAAAAAAATTAATATTCAACTTGCCCAAAGGGACGATTATGAATCTCAGGAATATCTCGATTTAATTCACGATTTAACAGAAGCAGGCGACCGATACCAAATGCTTGGAGGTGGATCTATTGAGGCAAGCATTGAACAAACCTTGCTTGGGCTCGGATTTAAAACAACTGATTTTAACCGGCCTACATCTGAATTTAGTGGTGGTTGGCGGATGCGAATAGAATTGGCTAAAATCCTGTTACAAAGGCCAAATGTTCTATTGCTCGATGAACCTACAAACCACCTCGATATAGAAGCTATACAATGGTTCGAAGATTTTTTAAAAGATTACCCTGGAGCCGTAGTTCTTATTTCGCACGACAGGGCTTTTTTAGATAATATCACGAAAAGAACCGTTGAAATTTCAATGGGGAAAATTTACGATTATAATGCTGCTTATTCTAAGTACGAAGTGTTGAGAAAGGAGCGGAGAGAGCAACAAATGGCGGCATACAGAAATCAGCGGAAATTAATTGAAGAAACCGAAGATTTTATTGAGCGTTTTAGATATAAGGCCACTAAAGCTGTTCAGGTTCAATCCAGAATTAAACAACTCGACAAAATTGATCGAATCGAAGTTGACGAAATGGATAATGCAGCTATTAATATAAAATTCCCTCCCGCCCCACGCTCCGGTGATTTAGTGGTTAGAACAAAAGACATGACAAAAAGTTATGGTGATCTTACAGTTTTTAAAGACATTGAGCTAACTGTAACTCGTGGTGAAAAGATTGCTTTTGTGGGCAGAAACGGAGAAGGAAAAACAACACTTTCAAGAATAATTGTTGGCGATCTTGATTATTCAGGTGAATTGAAAATAGGACACAATGTGGCTATTGGGTACTTTGCCCAAAATCAGGACGAATTGCTGGAAGAAAATAAAACAGTTTTTCAAACCATTGATGATATTGCGGTTGGTGATGTTAGAACAAAAATCAGAGATATTTTAGGTGCATTCCTTTTTGGTGGTGAAGATATTGATAAAAAAGTGAAGGTTTTATCTGGTGGTGAACGATCGCGTCTGGCAATGGCCAAACTTCTTTTAAAACCATACAATTTGCTTGTTCTCGATGAGCCTACTAACCATCTGGATATGCGTTCAAAAGATATTCTTAAAAAGGCTTTAAAAGATTATGAAGGAACCTTGATTATGGTTTCGCATGACAGGGAGTTTTTAGATAATTTGGTTGATAAAGTTTATGAATTCAGAGATAAAAACATTCGCGAACATATTGGAGGAATTTATGAGTTTCTGCGTAAGCGAAAGCTTGAGAATTTAAAGGAACTCGAACGAAAAGAGAAATCAGTTAACCAAAGCAGTTCGAACAAAAATTCAGATAACAAACAATCATATCTCGAAAGAAAAGAATTCGATAAATTAATTCGTAAATCAGAAAACGATGTAAAATCAAGTGAATCGAAAATTGAAAGTATTGAGAAAGAGATGCAACAGCTTAGTGATATTTTATCTGATCCTGAGAAACTGAATAATGACTCAAGCCTGTTTTCAAAATACGAGGATTTGAAAAAAGATCTCGAACATGAAATGAAAATATGGGAAAAATCTACCGAAGAGCTTGAAGGATTGAAACAACAAAGAAATTGAGTATATTTATCATTCAGAATCTGAGCCAAATACTATGATAAACCAGCTGAAACATTGGATTATAATTTTGATTTCTGTTTTCATGTTTTCGTGTAAAGGATCCCAAAAAACAATGACTCCCCGCAATCTGGAGCGAATCTATAATCCGGCAAGCTCAACATTACACCCTGAAATAAAGGTTTACAATATTTCCGATTCAACTTCTCTTTTTGTCGAAAGAATTTATTGCAAAGACTTACTCTATAATCAAGCGAATGTGGAAAATAAATTATTAGCCAGAGTTAAAGTGATCTATAATTTGTATGATATAAACAACAAACAAAATCTGGTTGATAGTGCAACAAACACATTTAATTTCGAGAAGAACACCAATATATTGTATCATACACTTGAAATACCTGTTAAAACCTCAATTGGGAATTCCTATATCTTAGAGGTTATAACATCAGACATAAACAGAAACAATAATCAATATTCATTTCGGATAATTGATCGCTTAAACCATATCAATCCACAGGATTTTATGGTTACCAATACATTGAATAATGAGTTACTTACAAATTCATTAATTAACGAAAAAGCTCAGTTCTCCATTAAGCACTATAAAGAGGATTTCGACTTTTTTACTATTTATTATTATTCGTATAATTTCAAGACTCCTGATCCTCCATATATGAACGATTCGGTGTACGGTGAGTTCGAACTTGCCGATACAAATTGGATTTGTTATGTAGATTCAATTCATTATTCTGATTTTCAAGAAGAAGGAGTTTATTATTTCAAAACAAAAAACGCTACGTTGGAATTATCTGAAGGTTTTGCTTTATTCAACTTTGGCGAAGGATTTCCTGTTGTTCGAACACCGGATGACCTGGCAAAGCCTCTCAAGTACCTGGGAGCAATTGATTCAGTTCAGGTTTCTGATTCGACAGGGAAACTTACAAAACTAGCTGTAGATAAATTTTGGCTCGATAAAGCAAATAATTTAGATAAAGCAAAGGAACTGCTTAAAGTTTATTACAACAGGGTTATGTTTGCAAATATGTATTTTACCTCATATAAAGAAGGTTGGCAAACCGATCGGGGAATGATTTATATTATTTATGGATTACCCGATTATCTTTTTAAATCGGGCGAAGAGGAAAGATGGATATATAACCCTGTAGGGGTGGGCCCGGGAATAAGCTTTACGTTTAAATTTATGAGAAACCCTTTCAGTTTAAATCATTACAAATTGGATAGAGAAAAATTAAAAACAACAGGCTGGGACGAGGCAATTAAATTGTGGAATAGTGGAGAAATATTATATTTTCAAAATTAAAAGATAATGATACAACAAGAGAAAGATTTTATATTTGGTATTAGAGCTGTTATTGAAGCCATTAGATCGGGTAAGCAAATTGATAAGCTAATGATTAAGGCTGGATTAAAAGGTGAGCTTATTTTTGAATTAATGGATTTGGTTAAAAGTCTTCAAATTCCGATTCAGTATGTGCCCAACGAAAGAATTAACCGGGTAACCATGAAAAATCATCAGGGTGTATTAGCTTTCATTTCACCCATTGAGTTTCAAAATATTGATAACATATTACCTGCACTTTTTGAGGCTGGCAAAACACCTTTTATCGTTATTCTTGATAAGGTTACTGATGTTCGTAATTTTGGTGCAATAACGCGAACTGCTGAGTGTGCTAAGGTTGATGTTATTATTATTCCGGAAAAAGGTTCTGCTCAGATATCTGCCGACGCAGTTAAAACTTCGGCTGGAGCATTGCTTAAGATACCGGTTTGCAGGGTTAAAAATCTTGCACAAACTATAAAATTTTTACAACAAAGTGGAATACAGATTGTAGCAGCTTCGGAAAAAGCTGATGATTATTATTACAAAGTTGATTTTACAATTCCAACAGCAATATTAATGGGCGCAGAAGATAAAGGTGTTGATCTGGAATACTTAAAAGTAGCCGATCAAATGGTTAAAATTCCAATACTTGGAGAAATAGAATCATTAAATGTTTCGGTTGCTGCATCTATTTTAATTTACGAAACGGTAAAGCAGCGATTAAATTAAGCTTTTTTAAGTGTGAATTTAAATGAAGAACCTTTACCCGGTTCACTTTCAATCCATATTTTGCCCTGATTCATTTCAATAAACTCTTTGCAAATGATTAAGCCTAGTCCTGATCCTTTTTCCCGGTTTGTTCCCGGATTTGAGAAACTTTGGTCAATATTGAATATTTTTTGCTGATCTTTTTCTGATATGCCAATACCTTGATCTGCAATTTCAATCTCAACAAGTTTATTTACCAACATTGCAGTTATTGTAAAAGTGCTATCAGGATAGGAGAATTTTATGGCATTGGTAATCATATTTCGAAAAACTGTACTTACCATATTCATATCGGCAAACACCTTAATTTCAGGATTAATCTTAATAAGTACTTTAATTTTCTTGTCATTCATTAATTCCTGAAAAAGAGGAATAATATTGTCGACTAGTTTTTTTAAGCTAAACTTCTCTGGAATGATTCTTATACTTCCTGTTTGCGAACGCGACCATTCTAAAAGATTTTCCAGCAACGAATACAGTTGTTTCGACGATTGATTCATTTTAATAATCAAATCGTGCATATCTTCAGGAGGCAGGTTTTTAAAATCTTCGGCTAAAAACTCGGTTTGACCTAAGAAACCTCCAATGGCACCTTTTAAATCGTGAGATATGATCGAGAAAAATTTATCTTTTGTCGTGTTTAACTTATTTAAAACCTCGGTTTGTTCTGTGATTTCGACATTTTTTTCCGAAAGCAATTTGAGGGCATTCTTTTTCGCCTGCCCTTGCCTATATAAAAGAACAAGTAAGAAAACGAAGGTAACAATTGCAATAGAAAAGATTAAAATGATAAGCTTTCCCAACTGATTTTGTTTATTAAGCAACTCAATTTCTTTTTGCTTTTTATTTGTTTCGTACTGAATTTCTAGCTCTGCAATTTCTTTTCTTGACTCCTGACTTAAACGGTTATTTCTTAGTTCGGTAAACAACTCATAATAATACAATGCTTTTTGGAAGTTAATTTTACGTTTATACATATCATATAAACACTTATAATTGCTTTCCAGCGTATGTAAATCATTTATTGCTTCAGACATTTCAATACTATTCTGAAAATAGCGTAATGCCTCAATATAGTTGTTTAACATACTGTGTATTTCGCCAATATTTAAGAGTGAAGTAGCTATCCCTGATTTATTGTGTAATGCTTTTTCCAGATCATAAGATCTTGTATAATATTCGAGGGCTTTACTATAATCTCCCATATGGAAATATAATACCCCAATATTATTTAAGGTGGTGCTTAATCCTGCCGAATCTTTAAGTCTTTCTTTAATTGCTAAACTTTCCAGGTAATACTGAATAGCTATTTCATATTTTTCAATGTACCGGTATACTATTCCAAGATTATTATAGGCAGTTCCAATTCCATCAATATCTTCCTGCTGAACATTTGTTTTTAGAAATATTTCAAAATATTCAATTGATTTCTCAATTTCATCCATATAAAAATAGGCCTCACCCAAAAAAGAACTTGCTAAATCAATATATTGTAAGTTTCCTTCTTTCTCAGCAATTCTTAAAAGTTCGCTGGCATATTTTACGGCTTCCTCAACTGAGTTGTTCATAAATTCCTTAGAAAGCAGCCTTAAAGTTGCCATTCTGGATACCCCATCCTGATTTTCCAGTACCTGTAGTAAACTATCTGTTTTTGTCGGGTTAGCTGAACCAAATACAACAAATGTAGAAAATAGAAGTAAAAATAATATGTTAGAAAACTTAGGCATTCTGATCAATCCGGTTTGGTAAAGTGCTTGTTCGTAATGACCTTAAATATATGAATTAATCTTAAACTTTTTGATTTGTAAAGAATAAATCCTTATTCAGTCTTTACTGTATGATGAATTTAATAGGATTGTTGAGCTTCCCTCGGCTGGTTCATTTTTTTGATATTTTTTATTCAAATAGGATTCAAAATTTTTCGATAAAACTATGGTTTCTTATTCCTTAAAGGTTTATTTTTTAGGTAGAGTAAATGTAAATTCGGAACCTTTATTAAGATCACTTTCAACCCAGATTTTACCTCTGTTTTTTTCCACGAATTCCTTGCATAAAATCAAACCTAAACCGGTTCCTTTTTCTTCTGAAGTGCCGGGGGTTGTTAAGTGCTGGTCAATCCTGAATAATTTTTCCCGATCTTCTTTTTTAATCCCTATTCCATTGTCGATTACTGATAATTCGACAAATTCTTCTTTTGAAGTGCATCGAATTGATATAATTTCATTGCGATGTGAAAACTTTATTGCATTGCTTAACAGATTTCGAATTACTGTTGTAATCATGTTTTCATCAACAAAAACAATTGCTTTCTCATCAAGGTTTAAGCTAATTTTAATACTCTTATTCTCGATATTAATCATTAATGCGTCAATGGTTTCATCCACCATTTTCTTAATAGAAATAAACTTGGGTTCGTATGTAATTCCTCCTGTTTGAGCTCGCGACCATTGTAAAAGATTCTCTAATAAATTATAAAGCTGCTTTGATGCCTCGTTCATCACTTCGATAAATTCCTTGCTTTCATTTTCGGAAAAAACATCAAAATTGTTTGTTAAAATTTCGGTTAAATTTAAAAAACCGGCAATAGGGTTTCGCAAGTCGTGAGCTATGATTGAAAAGAACTTGTCCTTGCTGGCATTTAATGCAGTAAGCTGTTCTCTGTGATTTTCAATTTCTTCTTTTTGTAAACTAATTGTTTTTTTAGCTTTTTTTAGATCAATCATTTTTCCAAAAAGTTCAATAGTTCTTTCTCTAAACTTTTCGTTCGATTTTTCTAATAATGTTTGATGAATTTCAATTTCTTTTTGCTGTGTTTCGAGCTTTTCATTTTGTAAGCTAATCGTTTTTTTAGCTTTTTTTAAATCAACCAGTTTGCCAAATAAATCGATGGTTCGGCTACGAAATTTTTCACTATCTTCTTCTAACTTTTTTTGTTGTTTTTCAAGGTCAATTCGTTGTAATTCAAGATCTCTGAATTGCTCAAATATAATATCCTGAGCTTTTTCAAGACTTAAGATTTTATCGGTAAGTTTTACATTTTCTTCTTGCGACTTTTTGAAAAAACTGACAATCTCAGAATTTTCTTGATTCAAATTTAAAAGAGATTCCTTGTTAAAAGTTTTATCTTTTTGTTCCTTATTTTTAATATTTTCAGCTTTTTGATTTGGCATTAAATTAAGGTTTGGTAAAAAAAGAGTGTTTAAAATTGCACAAAACAACTAAAAATGAATTCAATTCTAATACGACTTATAACATTAAATGTTTCTTTTCATTTTTCTGCCATCCTGCCTGATAATCGTAATCAACAAAGTATATTTTTAGTTCAGCTTGATAGTCGTATTCTGTAAAGAATATTTTTTTGAGTGCCTGGTAATCATAATCAGTAAAGTACCATAAACCTCTGTTTTCTCTTGCCTGATAATCGTATTTTACTTTATAAACCAACAAATCAGCCTTATATGAATGATCAGTTACAAATACTTTAACATCAGCCTGGTAATCATAGTTAACAGAGTAAACTTTTTGTGCTTGAACTTCCGTAATCAAAAAAAATACGAGTAATATAAATGAACATAAAAATTTCATGTCTGGCTTCTTAATTGTTTAAAATCTTCGCCTGTAGGATTTTGATATACGCTTAATTCAAATTCAGGAACTACAGCTAGAATATGATCAAAAATATCAGCTTGAACCTGCTCATAGTCAGCCCATGCCTGATCTTTACTAAAACAATAAATTTGAATAGGCAAACCCATTTCGCTTGGTTGCAAATGTCTCACTATTAGTGTATATCCAGAGCCTTTACTATGTACTTTTGGATGATTCTCAAGATATAATTCGATGTATTTTCTAAATACACCAATGTTGGTCAGGTTTCTTCTACTTACTTTATCATTATCGTCCAGGTCAAGTGATTTATTATATTTTTCAAGTTCAATTTGTTTATCAACAACATATTTCTCGATTAATTTTATTCTTTTAAATTTCTCAAACATTTCATGATCACAAAATTTTATGCTTTTCAAATCAATATGAACTGAACGAGCAATTCTTCTTCCTTCAGATTCTTCCATTCCCTTCCAGTTCTGAAACGATTCTGAAATTAACGAATAAGTAGGAATTGTAGTTATTGTTCTATCCCAATTTTGAACTTTAACCGTATTCAGGGT
The DNA here is from genome assembly GCA_003446015.1 of Bacteroidales bacterium. Lineage (GTDB taxonomy): Bacteria > Bacteroidota > Bacteroidia > Bacteroidales > UBA12077 > UBA12077. Next base: position 26,524 of record DMBU01000068.1, read on the forward strand.
TATTTCCATAACCGTTCCGTCAGCATTTTTACTGGGCATTGAAATCCAATCACCAATTTTTACCATTTGATTAGCGGTTAATTGAATTCCCGACACCAAACCCAGGATCGTATCTTTAAATATTAAAATCAAAATTGCTGCAATGGCTCCTAAACTTGCAAGCAGTTTGGTAGGCGATTTCCCGATAATTACCGAAATAACTACAATAGCCCCAATAAAAAAAATAACAATTTTAATACTCTGTATATAACCTTTTATGGGTCTTTCCCTTGAAGTAGGTAGTGTTGAATATATTTCGTTTAATGCGCTTAAAAACGAATCGAGAATTAACATCCCAATTAGAATAATATAAATGTACGAACAGGTTTGAATAAAATTCGAAATCTGCGGGTATTCAATTAATCCATTTTTCGAGAAAAAATAAATAATAAGTGCCGGAATTAAATGCGAAACTCTTCGTAATATCTTTTGGTTAAGTATAATATCATCCCAGGCCACCTTAGTTTTTTTAACAAAACTTCGAATTACATTAATTAATATTTTTTTTGTTATAAAATAAGCCAGAAATGTTATAATTATTAAGCTAAGTATTACAATGATATTTTTTGAAGATGCAGCCATTTGTTCTGACAAGCCCCAGCTTATTAAAAGTTCTTTTAGTTTTAATCCAAATGAAGAATTCATAGTCAAAGAAATGTTTTGATTAATGATAATTTGTAAATTTAACAAATAAAAAGGGCTTGACATGAGATCATTATTATTTTTTCTTTTAATTTCGGTGCTTTACTCTTGCACAGAACAATCAGAATTTCAACAAAATTTCGAGGACCAGTCGATGCGGGTAGATTTTGTTTTAATTGGAAACGCGAATAGCGAGGAAATTAAGTTGGACAAAATTTCTAAAGAAATTTATTGGGGAGGATCAAAAACACATTTGATCGATGAGTTAAGTTTTGGTGAATATAAATTTGAGATTCTGGATTTAAAATCAGAAGCACTCATTTATTCGCAAGGTTTTTGTACCTTATTTGAGGAGTGGCAAACTACATTAGAAGCAGATTCCGTAACTCGCGAATTTACCCAGTCAATTTTATTCCCTTATCCAAAAAACCCTGTTCTGCTAAAAATATATAGCAGAAGCTGGGAAGGTATTTTTAAAGAAATATTTACACAAGAGATTTATCCTAAGAAACATACATATAATACTAAGATTGTAAAATTCCCATACTCCAAAATTCTTGATCATGGAGATCCATCAACCAAAGTTGATTTAGTTTTCTTGGCAGAAGGATATACTGTAAATGAAATGGAAAAATTTAAAGATGATGCTCAACAATTTATTGATTATCTGTTTTTGTTTGAACCCTATAGTTTGAATAAAGAGAAATTTAATATTTGGTTAGTTAATTCCAGTTCTGAGGAATCAGGTACAGATATTCCCGGAGATAGTATTTACAAGAAAACAGTGTTAAATAGCAATTTTTACACTTTTGGAAGCGAGAGGTACCTGACAACCGAAGATCATTTTGCGGTTAGAGATGTAGCTTCATTAGTACCTTATGATGCCATTTGTATTCTTGTTAACTCTGAAAAATATGGAGGGGGAGGAATTTATAATCACTATTGTATTTCAAGTGTTGATCATGCATTATCAAACGAGGTTTTTATACATGAATTAGGACATTCATTTGCTGGTTTAGGCGACGAATATTACAATTCATCAACAGCATACAACGATTTTTTCAATTTAGAAATCGAACCCTGGCAACCCAATCTAACAACACTTGTAAATTTCGATTTAAAATGGAAATCTAAAATAAATTTAGATACTCCGGTTCCAACTCCACGTGAAGAGAGTTATACAAACACAATTGGTGTTTATGAAGGGGGTGGATATGTTAACAAGGGAATGTTTAGTCCTTATATGGATTGCAGAATGAAAACCAACGAAGCGGGAGGTTTTTGTCCTGTTTGTCAGGAAGCAATAATGAGAACGATAAATACAAAATCTGAATAGCAAAAAGCTCCATGCATAAAAACATGGAGCCTTTTTTAGGTAAATCGTTAATAAGCGTTATTCTTTTCTTGTGTGTTTTTTGGCTATAAAATAATAGATAACCAAGCTTATTCCACCAAACAAGAAAATCATTGAAAGATAAGCAATACCTTCTTCCAGATGAGTGTTTTGGCTTAAAATTTCACCCATTAAAAAGCCAATGGCAATACCGATAAAAAATATACCATATTTTAAACTCGGTGAAACATTCGATTCACTATTAAAAATAGCAGCAGTTTGACCTTTTTCTATTAAAGCCAATCTTTCTTTTCTTCTTACATATAAATGAAAAATTCCATATACAACTGCGAAGAAAGCTATACCTACTAAAAAATCAAGATCGTTCATAATTAATTTGTTTAAGTTTAACATCGTTTTATTGCTATGACGCCACATTTTTTAGTTGGGTTACACTCCATTTCAAAAAAAATTGTAAATTGACATTTAAATCTTACCTGTAACCTAAATTTGTTTTTAAGCGTCATACTGAAAAAAGATAGGGATTGAAACAAGATAAATTTTACATAGAACGTGTTTTAGGAGGTGATATTAACGCATTTACTTATCTTGTTGATACGCATAAAGGAATGGTTTATACGATTGCATTAAGAATGTTGAAAAATTCAGAAGATGCAGAAGAACTGGCACAGGATACTTTTGTAAAAGTCTTTAATTCGTTAAAAGATTTTAAATTTGAATCGAAATTTTCAACCTGGTTGTATAGAATCACCTATAATGGAGCAATTTCGAAATTAAGAAAGAAACAGATTGAGGTATACGATATTGAAGATAGTGTATTACCGGAAAGTGAAGTGATTTCTACTTATAATGCTATAAATGAAATAACAAAGAACGAACAAAAACGTTATATCAATGAGGCAATCGAAAATTTGAAGGAAGACGATGCATTTTTGATAAGCATGTATTATTTAAAAGAAAACTCAATGGATGAAATTTCTGAAATTACAGGCTTAACCCTCACAAATGTAAAAGTAAAATTGCATCGGGCACGAAAGCGGTTTTACGATGAGCTGAAAATGATTTTAAAAGATGAAGTAAACGCAATACTGTAATATGAATAACAATAAACTAAATATCGATGATTTTACCAAAGATCTGATTCGTAAAGGGGAAGTTCAACAACCTACTTCGGATTTTACTAAAAATGTCATGAGCCGAATATTAAAAGATCCTTCAGTAAACGTTAGTTTTATAACGAATGACGACAAACGAAGTAATATTTGGCTTATCATCACTATGAGTACGTTAGTTGTTGGATTTTTTATCTATTATATTATAACGCACGGATTTAGTTTCTCTGAGGTTTCTTCAGATTTTCAAACTCCGGGATTTTTCAAAGTTTTTACTGATATTTTCTTAAAATTTTGGGGCGAAATAACTTTATCTCCCTATATTTTACTTGCTTTTATTGGAATTCTGGTTCTGGTAGTTATTGATAAAACCATAATAAAATATTTATATTCCATATAAAAAATTTTAACTGCTTATTTATTAGGTCGTAAAGCTTTGCGACCTTTTTTTATTTTTTAGTTTTGATCTTATTTTTTAGATTTGGTTGAAATTAAATCATATATATCCTTTAATTCAATTGAGATCACTAGATAATAAAACGATAGTTCAAGGAATTCGTAATCAGGATAAAGAAATTCTAAAAAGCATATACTCAATTTATTTCCCAACGATAAAGAGATTTATCCTTGATGCCAAAGGATCTGAGCAGGATGCAAAAGATGTATTCCAAGAAGGAATTATTATTATTTATCGAAAAATTAAAGAAGGAAACATAAACCTTACTTCCTCGTTTAAATCATACATATATAGTGTTTGTCGATTTATTTGGATGAAACAATTATCGAAAGAAAGAGAAAATGCCGAGCAGCTTGATGTTTATTTGGAATATGAAGAAATACCTGATGTGAGACTCGATGAGTATGAAAAAAACGAACAATACAAGCTTTATCAAAAGCATTTCTTAAGACTCGAAAAAGAATGCCAGAAGTTATTGCAATTATTTTTAAAAAATGTACCTTTAAAAGAAATCGCTGATGAATTAGGAATTGGAAGTCAGCAATATATTAAACGTAAAAAATATAAGTGTAAAGAACAACTTGTGCGGTATATTAAAAGTGATCCGAATTTTAAAGAAGAGTGATGGAGAATAAATTCGATTGGATTGAGAAGTATTTAATGAATGAAATGTCGGTTAGGGAACAAATAGAATTTGAAGAATCTTTAAGAACAAACCCTGATCTGATGAAAGAATTTCTACTTAGAAGGCGCATTAACGATGCTATTACTGAGGATGATATTTTAAATTTAAGGCAAAACTTAAATCATATTATAAACCTCGAAACGGAGGAGCCTAACAAGCGACTATATATTTATTCGGCTGTTGCAGCTATTCTGGTATTTGTTATCGTGGTATCCGGTATTTTTCTAAATAGGGAAAAGCAAGTTGAGAAAAACAGCCTTTTTGCATCTTATTATTCTGCATATCCTGCCATGATGAGTTTTCGGTCTTTAAGCGATCAAAATGATACTACAAAGTTAATGTATGAAGCATTTAATTTTTACGATGAAAATGAATATGATTCAGCAGCTGTTTATTTTAAAATGGTTCTGGAAAAAGATGCAACGAATACGATGAGCCAGTTTTATTTGTCGGTCTGCGAAATCGAGAATAATAATTTGATCGAGGCTGAAGAATATTTAAGTGATCTTATTCAAAAAAAGAATCATATTTTCTGGGAACAATCAAATTGGTATTTGGCACTCGTTTATTTAAAACAAAATGAATTAGATAGTGCAGAAAGTATCTTAAATAAAGTAGTTCAAGAGAATATGACACAGAAACCTGATGCAGAAATTATTCTAAAGAAGTTGAATTAATTTTTCTTCGTTTTAGAAATAGGAACAATATTAAAGCAACAAGAACTAGCGTGATTCCAGAATAAACATAATATTTCGTATCCGATTCAAATAAAGCACTATTGCTGCCTATTACCACATATCCCGACCAAAAATAGGGATGAGCCCTTAACTGGTCAGCATTTTCGATAAATTCAATTTTCGATAATTGAAGTGATTCGGATTTTGTTTTTCCTTTTAACAGATTTTTATAAAAGGACGTCATTAATTTAACACCTGATTTATCTTCAACAGACCAAAGAGTCATAATAATTGAAGGACATCCCGAATAAATAAACCCTCGGGCAAGACTCATTACTCCCTCGCCACGTTGCATTTTTCCACTACCGCTATTACATGAACTTAACACAGCCATTCTACTGTTTAATTTCATATTATATAACTCGTAGGTATTTAAAAATCCATCTTCTGTGCTATCTTCCTGTTGTGTAAAAGCCATTTTAGAATACATAGGATTTTGATCGTCCATAATGGTATGCATAGCTAAATGAAGAATATCATAAAAAGGAGCAACCTTCTTGAAGGTTTTCTCATTAGCTCTGTAATCCAAATACATATCTCCATGAAGTAATTCTGAAATTTTTTGTACTTCATCTTTAATACCCTTTAAAGGAAATAATCGCTCTCTATATTCCTGGCGGAATGATGTAAATCCTTCGGGCATTGACCCAATGTTATTGTAGGTAGGAGCAAATGCTCCTAATTTCTTAGCTGCTGTTTGACTTCTATTATTATTGTTAAACAAAAATGAGGCTGAATAAGAATAACTAAAATGATTCTTATACAATAAATATGGCAATCCCTTGTAGTTTATTCTATCAAATGCTATATACTCATTGGTCAAAACTTCAAATGGGAGATATGCAAGTTTTCCATCAGGAATTATAATCAGATTCTTATTCCTTATTATATTCTCAATAGGTTTTAATAATTGATTGTAAATATAAAAAGATGATTCCTGATACTGCTTAAACTCCTGATACCCGTGATTTGAAAAATTATTATTCGATAAAGCATTTAATAATTTATCAAGATGATTAATAAAAACCTGATCCATAGCCTGTTCAAGGATGTTTGAGTTCTGTTTTCCTATAACAATGGTATATATTTTATTACTAGTAATAAAGTATTCGATAAGTACATCTTTTCGCTTTAGCTTTTTTTGAACTTCATCTATGCTCAGGTTATGTTGTACTTGTTTTAGGGCATAATAATTTTGAAAATTATGTTCAAGGTAAATGGTTAAATCATCGAACTCTCTTTTTTTCTCAAAAAGATATTTATTCCAGTATTCTAATTTATTTTGATCGGGATCTTGCTTCTTTTTTTCTTCGTAAATTAATTCCTCGTATGACCAGATACCCTTTTCGAGCTGTTTTTCTTTGGTGATAAGTGAATCAGGAATACCTCCAATATTTAATGCATGGGTATTTTTGAGCGCTTCTGTTAAAATAGCCGACTTTCCATCTTCACTATAATTAAAAGCTTTTTCCAGGAATTCGTTGTCATTGGTTAAATGGTATAACTTATAACTAGTTTGTAAAGCACTTGAAAAAGTTTCAAATTCATTATCAGCTAAAAACAATTTACTTTCCTCACTTAAATAACCTGCGCGAATTTTATGGATTGTTTCTATGGCACGGTCAAAGGTTTGTAAACTTAGCCGGTAATTTGCTATATCATTCTGTTCTTCGGCCAGTTTAGATAAAGCATTAGCTTTATTTTTTAAGGCACTTAACAAATGTGTTTTTGATAAAACCTGGTTTAAATCAGGATTAGAACTTAAACGAGTATCATTAAATTGGGGAGCTAAAGCAATTAAGGATTTTTGAAAATAAAACAATGCACTATCTAGGTTTGAGTCTAAGTAAAACTCACCTAAATTATTATAACCGCTTGAAATATTCGGATGAAATTCCCCGAGATTTTGTTTATAAATTTCTAATGATTTTAATAAGTAATGCTTTGCTTTTATTTTATCATTTTTTTTAAATAAAAGCGATGAATAATTCATGTAGTTCAAAGCTAATCTCAAATTATCTCTCCCAAAATATTTAGTGGCCAGTTCAAATGCTTCTAAATAATATATTTCCGCTTTGTAATAATTAGAATCTTTTTGATAACATACAGCTAAATTTCCTAAAGTAGTATATTTTGATTCTATATTTTTAAGGTTTAAACTAATAGAGTAATAAAGAATTGCTTGGGAATAATCCCCATTTTTTCTATAAATATTACCAAGATTATTGTAAGTTGATGCTAATTGATTCTTATAGGTAATAGAATCCTGTTTAAAAATATGAAGAGCTCTTAAATGAAAATCTTTAGCCTTAGCATAATCCTGCTGAATGAAATAAATATTTGCTTTGTTCCCATAAATATATGCCAATAAGGACTGGTTATTATTTTTAAGATATATTTCCTCGGATTTATCATAGCATTCAACAGCTTCTTCATATTTTCCTAAAAGTTTATTAATAATACCTAAACTCTGGTATGCATTGGCAAGAAGAGTACTATCAGTTTCTTGAAAACTTTCATAGACAAGAACTGCTTTTTGAGTATAAAGTAATGCACTGTCTAAAATTCCTGTTTTTCCGAGATTTACCCCTTTTGTATAAAATATTTCTGCATTTTTCAATTGATAAACTCGATTAATACTATCCGCAGGTTCACCAAAAGCAAATAGCCTGAGCGTAAAAAACAGAAACAAGTTAAAAATTAAATATTTCAAATGCATTTTTTTTACTTATTGCTCAAGTATACTTAAAAATTGCCAAAAAGTTTAAAAAAAAGTCAAAAATAAGTTGCAGTAAATCAACTGATTATGTAAAAATATGAAAAAAAATAAAAAAAAGTTGAAAATAGGGGGTCACCTTTTTGCAATTTCCGGAATTAATAGGTGAGAAGACATTAAAGATAAAACTAAAGTAAATTAATTATTAAAAAACATAAACCATGAAAACATTAAAAAACATTTTCGGAATTGAAGAAACAAAAAAAACAATAAATAATTTTTCAGGTAAACTGGATTTACATGCAATGATTTTGATTAAAGGTGGTGATGGGGATGATGATGATTTATGGCCACCTACAATTGGATCTGGTACAAACTAATCGCTTACCCTTTCGATTCAAATATACGTTCTTAAAGTGTTGGCCAATTCAATTCCCGTTGGGTTGGCCTTTTTGTCGAAACCATTCTGCCGAAAGGCAGATTAAAAAATAAAATAAATATGCAAACCAATTTTGAAACAATTGAAAAATATATCGATGGCGAGCTGAAAGGAAACGAGTTACTCAAATTTGAGGAATTGCTTTCAATCGATCCCGATATAAAGCGCGATTATAAGTTGAGTTTGGAACTTAACAACTCCATCATGGAAGATGATGTTATAGCGCTAAGAGAAACAATGAACTACATGTACCAGGATGAAACAATTGTTAAAAGAATTCCAACGGTATTTACAAAACGAAAGTTTTATTATTATGCTGCGGCATCGGCAGCTTTACTTATTGCAACAGGTGGTTTAATGCAAAGATTATCCGGACCTGAAATGAACAATACACGGGTATTCGAAAAGTATTATGCTCCTTATGAAGTTACGGTAACATATCGTTCTGGAAACACCGAGGTGGATCGTTTACTATTAAATGCACTGGAGCGTTACGAAGAAAAGGATTATGAATATGCCCTGGTACTTTTCGAAGAAGTTTTGGAGTCGCGGCAAAACGATATGGCTGTAAACCTATATTCAGGTATATCTTACATGGAAGAAGAAAAGTATCAAAAAGCTACAAAATCGTTTAGTAATATTATCTCCGATAAGGATAATTTATTTATTGAGCAAGCTAACTGGTACCTGGCGATGTGCTATTTGAAAACTGAAAAAACAGATAAAGCACAAGATGTTTTAAGAGAAATTATTAATGAAGAAAGTTATTATAAAGAACAGGCAGCCAGGGTTTTAGAGGATATCGGAAATTAGTTATAAAATTCATATCAAAATTCATATCAAAATGATGAAAGATAAGGTTAAAACCATAACTGACAATACCATGAAAGATAACTGGAAAAAACACAATACTGAGAAAATTAGTTTTTTATCGCATATTTCTCATGGTATCCGAACTCCATTAAACTCCATCATGGGTTTTTCAAAATTGCTCACGTTAAGAGATCTTGTGGACAAAAAGCAAAAGGAATATGTTCAGGGAATTCTAAACGGAAGCAATTTATTACTTCAGTTTGTTGATAATGTGATGGATTTATCTCAATTTGAAGCAAACAATTATTCGTTAAGAATAAAGGACTGCGATATAAATCAGGTAATATGGGAATTTACAGAAGATTTTTACAATCAAAAGATTGAAAATAGAGATACCAACATAAATCTTGTGCTAGTGTGGGAAAGTGATGTTAAAGACCTGGTGGTTGAAACAGATGCTCTATTACTGAAAAAAGCCTTACAAAGAATTGTTAATCTTGTTTCTACAAAATATCCTATTTCAGAGTTTGAGTTAGGCTATCGAATTCTCGAAAATAAATCTTTGTGCATTTATGTTCGACCAGCAAAAGAAAAATTAACGGAAGAAGATTTATTAATCGATCAACAGTTTTATTCAATTGATGATTACAATTCATTTGAATATTTTAATTATAAAGTTCTTTATAGCGCAGTATTAATGTTAAGAGGCGAACTAACATTAAATTCCGAAAATCAGGAATTTTCTTTTATTATTCCTACGAAATATGACATGAACAATATATTAATCTAATTAAAATAAATAATTATGAGTACATATAACATATACGTTCCCACCGAAAAAGGTAAAATGAAGATAGATTGTAGTCAGATTTTGTATATTGAATCAAGTCTGCAATTTACCAGAATAACATTTGTAAATAATGAGAACCTTGAGCTATTGTTAACGATGAGCGAAACAGAACATTTGCTTTTTAATCAGGGTTTCTTCCGTTTTAACAATAAGTATCTGGTTAATCTTAAATATGTTGAGGTTGTATTTCCATCCGATGCTTCAAAAGTTGTATTAGAAAACGGGAAGGAAATATTTGTTAACCACAACAAAAAGGAGGAATTGTTTGAAAGTTTGCGTCAGGTTTATGATCTGCAAGAATTAGCATAGTGTTTCAATTAAGGTTTGATGTTATTAACCCGTGAAATGCCATCTCCGGATCATAAGATTTGGAGATGGTAAATTTATTAACCCGTTAAATGATGATTTATGGAAAATGTTGCAATTCATATAAACAGGCCCAAAACCAGCGATCTTAAAGAAGTTGTATTTTTAGAATCCATAGGAGGATTTACAAGAAAATATTGCAATAATGGAAGAGAATTTTTAGTTGAAAATGATTTACATAAACTAGAGGAAAGCCTACCTAAAGAAAAATTCTTTAAAATAAACGATTCGTTTATTATAAATGCCGACTATTTAAAACGAATAAAAGTTCGGGCAATAAAAAATGTTTTATTACTAGGAGGAATAGAATTAAACATTGCTCAGGACAGATACTGGGAACTGGTTAAGTTTCTGAAATTTAAATATAATGTTTGGTAAGATGCTTTGAGTTTAGGCTTAAAAATTTTAATCGTAAGATGATTTTTGGTGCTACATTATGACGAAAAAGGCTATTCTATTTAATGATAATGATAATTCGTTACTAGTAAAAAAACTTGACGAGATTGTTTATATGGAATCTTTCGGATGCAAGACCAAAACTTGTTTTTGCGATGGGAAGGAACTTTTAATTAAAAAATATTTAAGTCAGGTTGAAGAATCTTTACCAAGTGAGAATTTTTTTAAAGTACATAAGTCGTTTATTATTAATATTAAATATCTCAAAGGGATTAATGTCAATACAAAGAAATCTGTTTTATTGAATGATGGGATCGAAATTAAAATCTCACATAGAAAATATAAAGATTTTATGGAATTCGTAAAAAATCGTTTTGTTATCTGGCAGTAAATGAAAAGATTATTTATATCAAAGACCTAACAAGTTTAAAAATTTGTTAGGTCTTTTTTTAATCAAGAATTTATTCTGTTGAAAACTTTAATCAAAAATATTCATACGAAAAATTTAGAAAATGATACGACGATCATAAAAAATCAAACGAAAATTGTTTTTTAAGCTTTTTTGCAGAATTAACCATTTTGATGGCTTAAGAATTGTTTATAAATTCACTTAAAATCGGGACTGGATTATCAATTTATTAGTTAAAAAATTTACTCAAAAACTATTTGAGAAATAATTATTTATTTAATTAAGTAAATCAACGTGAAAAATACTTCTATTTTTTTATTAAAAAAGCTTCTTAAAGCCTACACGATTAAATTAGATGAAAAGGAGCTGGAATTTCAGCTATTAAGTCATCCTTCGTTTCCAAGTTTGCATTCTTTGACTGGCGTTCTTGACCATTTTAAAATAGAAAATGTTGCTCTGGAAGTTCCAAATAATTTGGAAACCCTAAGCCAAATGCCTAAAGTTTTTATTGCATATATAAAAAAGGGAAAAAGTGATGATTTGGTATTGGCCACAATTGCCGACTCTCAGGTTACACTTATCTATAACGATAAAATTAGAGAAGTTTTATCATTAAATCAATTTTGTGAAATTTGGTCCGGGATTTTTATAGCCATTGAAAAAGATAATGAAGTAATTTCAAAATCAAAAGTAAGCCTAAAAGGTTTAAGAGCCTTACCTGTATTACTTACATTACTTGCGCTAATTACGTTATTTTTTACTTTTAAACCAGGGTTGTTTCAATCAATTCATTTCTTACTTTCGTTTATCGGATTTGGGGTAAGTATAATAATAGTAAAACATGAATTAGGACTTTATTCAAGGATTGCAGATAAAGTTTGCTCAGGAAATTACAAGAAAATTAATTGTGATGAGGTACTTAAATCAAAGGCAGCGTCATTCTTAGGATTTATTAAATTAAGTGATATTGGAATTGTCTATTTTATTTCAATGATTTTATCATGGATGCTTATTATTATAAGTGGAGCCAGCAATACAACAATAATTTTAATTACTATACTGGCACTGCCGTTTACACTATATTCTGTTTCATATCAATATTTTATAGTAAAAAAATGGTGTGTGCTATGTTTAAGTATTGTTTTAATACTGTGGTTACAAGCATTCTCATTGTATTATAGTGATTTTAAATTTAATCAGGTTATACTTAGCCCAATTAGTTTGAAGTTAATTGTAGTTAGTGTACTATTTTCAATTGTTGCCTGGCAATTTATTTTACCTAGACTAAAAAAAGAGCAGGCTTTTGTTAAGCTTAAAATAGAACATTTTAAGTTTAAACGGAACTTTAGCTTGTTTAAAGCACTGCAATCAGTAATAAATCCAATAAATACAACTATAAATGGTATACAGGAAATTCAATTTGGCAATAACCCAAAATTCCTTCATGTAATAATAATTACAAACCCATTGTGTGGGTACTGCAGGGAAACTCATGCTTTAGTTGAAAAATTACTGGAAAGAACAGGTGTCGAGTTGCAGGTTACAATAAGATTTAATGTAAGTCTAAAAGAAGAATCTATAGATACCTCAATAGCACATAAACTTTTCGAAACATATAATGCAAAAGGGGAGAAAGAGTGTTTAAACGCGATGCACGATATTTATGGTAAACTAAACCCAACGGACTGGTTCAAGAAATGGGGAGAACCTTCAAGTCATCAATATATAGAGTCATTAAGTAAGCAGAAACAGTGGTGTGTTAAATCAAATATAAATTTCACCCCCGAAATTTTAGTAAATGACAAAGCATTTCCAAAGGAATATGAGCGGTTGGATTTACTATATTTCTTAGACGATATTATTGAAGATGTTAGGGAGGAAACATTGGTTTTAATTAAGGAAGAAGTATAGATTCCGGATAATTATCTAGGAATTACTAAAATATTTTTTTGAAATGAAAAACCGAAACCTTGACGGTTTTAAGTGCTCAAGGTTTATTAACCCAAAATTTTATTAATATGAAAAATTTAAAAAATTTAAAAGGAGCTAAGAAGCTTAGCAAAATGGAGCAAAAAGCGATTAAAGGAGGCTATGCCTGCAGAGAACCCGAAATGTGGTGCCCTCCAGGAAGTTGTTGTGTAAATGGTCTTTGCAGGCTTTGTTAGCGGTTAATCTCACTATTCATGAAGTTACCTGAAATTGTTCAGGTAATTTCTTAATAATTTTATATGAACATAGTGTGTAATATATGTATAAAAACCGAAACCTTGACGGTTTTAAAATGCTCAAGGAATATGAACCTAAAATTTTAATAAAATGAAAGATTTAAAAAATTTAAAGGGTGCTAAAAAGCTTAGCAAAAATGAACAACGATCTATTAAGGGAGGGATTGACATATGTGATATATACGGACATGATTGTCCTGAAGGTTATGTGTGTCAATGGAGAAACAGAACTACGGGTTGGTGCATACCTTATATTGAAGATTAGTTGTCAAAGTAAACTATAGAATACCCGACAGATTTTCTATCATTTACTCATTATGAGCATTGAAAAGTTTTGTTTTTGAAAAATTTGAATCTGCTTAACAGAACGGGTCTTATAATGAATAATTTTAACAAAGTTTCATGACAAGCGAATTTACTTTAGAGTTGCTATAAAAACCGAAACCTTGACGGTTTTAAAATGCTCAAGGTTTATTAACTTAAAAGTTTTAAATGATGAAAGATTTAAAAAATTTAAAAGGCGCTAAGGTACTTAGCAAAAATGAGCAAAAAGTAATAAAAGGTGGATATGAGAAATGTGGGTTACATCCTGATCTAGGAACACTATGCCATGTAGGTTTTTGTTGTGTAGGCAGCGCTTGTTTGCCTTGTATGGAACCGTAGCTAAAACTTTTTTTGGCTCTTATGAGGTTATCCGAATTTTTCGGGTAATCTCTTATCTAGTCTTTTAGAAAAACAAAAGTTTCGTTGAATTCTATGAAACTTTATGAAAATTAAAGTTTTATATATTATTATTCAGCTGTTACCTGCAAAAGATATATTTGCCAAATGATAGCTGGATTTTTGACTTAATGATTATCGATAGTATTAAAATACTGGAGGTAGTTATGTTGACACTAAGTGATTAGCGAAAGTTTTATAAAATAATTGCGAGCAATGAATAAACCGAAACCTTGAAGGTATTAGGTGTTCAGGAATTATTAACCCAAATTTTTTAAAAATGAAAAACAAAAAAAGATCAGACTATTCATTATTATTTGATAATGAAAAAGCAATGTCTAAAGATGAACTGAATTTAACTAAAGGAGGTAGTGCATGTAATAATTTTCCAGTATTTGCAGGACCCGTTTTCATGGGTTGGGCATATATTGGTCTCGGTTAACAACAATAAAAAATAATTAAACATTATCTAAATAAAAATAAAATGAAAAAAGATAACAAAAACAGTTTTGAGTTAATCTTTGAGCAAAAAGATTTAATGAATAAAAATCAGATGAATGTTTTAAAGGGTGGAGCCCCATCTGGTTGTGTGGATATAAATATTGGTTTCATTGCTTGTACAAATTTATGTATTGGTAAAGCACAGTATCCAGAATAATTAAGGATAGAAGAATAATAGGTCCTTTTCGTTACAAAGAAAGTTACAAAAATGTTGTAACTTTCTTATTTAAATGAGTAATATCATGAGTAGCTTGCAATTATAAATTATCAAATTACCTGAATATTTATACTAAAGAATAAAGTAGGATTGTTAAATTAAATTTAGCATCATAAAACACTCATATCAGTATTAGCACCTAGTTAATAAATTCTAATGATTAAATGCTTGTAGTAGAAATAGTTAAATAAATAATAAAGTAATATAGAAGAATTTAGAAAAATCTAAAATGAATAATTATATGAATGAATACAAGAACTCCTCCCTTTTTTTTAATCCACATGGGGATATTATTAAAAATCAAGAAAAGAATCAGGTTGCATTAATAAATCCATTACTAAATACTTGGATTAAGATTAGTTGTAATGCATATGAAATGATTGAAAAGCTTACAAGTTCAAGTATAAATGGGTTAATTGAAAAGCAAGAAATAGATGAAGATTCTAAAGATGATTTTGTAAAATTGGTTAATTATTTAATCAGTAATAAATATCTATTGACAAAGTTTGAATATGATGTATTTAAAAATGTAAATATCTTAGAAGGCTATCAGGAAATGGTAAAATCAGTATTGCCAGAAATGTCTAAAAGACTATATTTAAGCCTTACTTCATCTTGTAATCTAAAATGTATTCATTGCTATAACACTGTAAAAAAGCCTAGTGAATATTTGGGTGAAGAAGATCAAATTATTTATGATATTTTAGAAAAATTGAAGGATAATTATTTTTATGAGATTATCCTTACTGGAGGAGAACCATTTCTTAGAAAAGATATTTTTGAAATCATAGAACAAACGATTGAAATTAGTAAAGAAGTTACAATAAATACAAATAGTTTATTATTAAATAAACAAAAAATAGAAAGATTAAAGAAGTATAAAAATCTTACAATAGCTGTAAGTTTGGATGGTTTAACAAAAGCAACGCATGAAAACATTCGAGGTGTAAATACATTCGAGAAAACATTAGCAAATATTAATGCACTAATTAAAAATGGGATTAAAACACATATTATTGCAACAGTTACAAAAAAGAGTTATAAAGAATTAGTAGGATTTGATGATTTTATTAAAGAATTAAGAACTACTGGTAATTTAAGTTTTTTTACTCCTGTAGGAAAGGGCAAGGAATCGATTGATAATCTGATTATGGATAATAACGAACTTCAAGAATATTCAAATTTATTATTTGAAAAGCATAAAGATAAATTTGCAGATCAATTTGAAAAAGATAAAAATCATTCAATTCCAATTAAATTTAATTGTTCTGCTGGAATTGGTATTTTAGGAATTGAACATACGGGAAGAGTTGTGCCATGTCATTTATTTCTCGGGAAAGATATTTCTCTTGGAAATATTTTGAGCGAATCGTTAGTAGACATGCAATTAAAGTGGTTAAAAAATGGAATTTTATCGGTTGATAGTAATTCTGAATGCAAAGATTGCTCAATAAGACATTTTTGTGGTAATGGTTGTTTAGCAAATACTTATTACAATAATGGAACATTTAATGGAAAGGACCCTAATTGCCTCATCCATAAAATAGGAATACAGAGTAAAATATGGTATTGTGAAAATTAATCTTTGTTTAATTAATTTAAAAATAATGGATTTAAAGTTTTTTAAGAAGAACCTGATTGACTACTTATTTCTACCATTTTTAATTATTTCATTTTATTTGTATTTAAATGAAAACAGACAAGGACTATTTGGGTATTATGTGATAATATTTGCTGTTTTAGTAGTCCTTAAATTCTCAAAGGAAGGATTTATAAATCTTTGTAGTTTATCTCTGGGTCAGGAACATAAAAAGATTTCTTTTGTTTCTTTTATGCTTTTAATCGTATCTTCAATTATTACATCTAATATTATATCATTTATCATTCAAAGCAAATTTTTAAACGAGCATTATACAACAAAAAATTATTTTGATTATAATTTTTTGTATGTGTTTTTTATTTTTAATACTGTTCGCATATTTGGTGAAGAACTAATATTTCGAGGCTTTCTATTAATTGAGGATATTAGGATGAATAAAAGCGTATTTTGGTGGTTAAATCTCTTACAGGCTATTATGTTTAGTTTGATACATAGTTTTTTTGTGGAAGAACTGTCAAGTAAACTTGTTTTTACAAGCTACGTATTTTTATTCTCAATTTTTGCGGGTTGGATAAATAAGAAATATAATAGTTTACTCCCCAGTTGGATAATTCATTGGGCTAATGGGATTCTGAACTTTCTATATGTATTTTAGCATAATTTTATTTAGAATTAACACATTTAAAAAATAGCTAATATTAGATATTGGTCGGATAATAAATATAATATTTCCTCAATTAATTTTAAATCCCTATTTTAGGAAGTTATTAAATCAATCATAAAAAATGTCTTTCCCAAATTATAAACAACTCGATGCCATGGATTGCGGTCCAACCTGTTTAAGGATGATTGCAAAGCACTATGGCAAATCTTATTCATTACAAAACCTTCGTGATAAGAGCTACATTACCCGAGAGGGTGTTTCAATGCTTGGCATCAGTGATGCTGCTGAAGCAATTGGTTTTCGTAGTATGGGTGTTCGTATTACGTTCGATCAACTCGTGAACGAAGCTCCACTGCCATGTGTGGCACATTGGAATCAAAATCATTTTGTTGTTGTATACAAGATTAAGAAAATCTCCCCAAACCCGTTTCGAAAAGGTGGAGTATTTGTTTATGTTTCTGACCCTGCTCGAGGGTTAATAAAATTTACTAAGGAAGAATTTGAAAATGCTTGGGCAAATACAAAAGAAGACGGAGAGGAAAAGGGCCTTTGCCTTTTACTTGAACCAACACCAGATTTTTACAAGGCCGATGACGAGAAGTTGAATAAATCCGGATTTAAGTTTTTGTTTTCTTATTTACGACCATATAAAAAGATTATAGTTCAATTATTCCTTGGACTGTTGTTAGGGAGTTTACTACAACTTATTTTTCCATTTTTAACACAGAGTATTGTCGATAAGGGTATTAATAATCAAAATCTCGATTTTGTTACATTAATCATCATAGCTCAATTAGTTTTAATATTTTCAAGAACTATAGTAGAATTCATTCGTAGTTGGATATTGTTGCACCTTGGAACAAGAATAAACATTTCTTTAATTTCTGATTTTTTAATCAAGTTAATGAAACTGCCGGTTTCATTTTTCGATACTAAAATGATTGGTGATATCATTCAGCGTATTGGCGATCATAAAAGAATAGAAAGCTTTTTAACTTCATCTACCTTAAATATTTTATTCTCCTTTATAAATCTTATCATCTTTGGTATTGTATTATTGTATTATAGTATAAACATTTTCTTAATATTTCTTGCAGGAAGTTTTCTCTATACTGCATGGGTTTACCTATTCATGAAAAAGCGACGCGATCTGGATAATCGTCGGTTTGCCCAAATGTCAAGTAATCAAAGCAATGTAATTCAGTTAATAACCGGAATGCAGGAAATTAAGCTGAATAATTGCGAAAAACAAAAGCGCTGGGAGTGGGAGAATATTCAGGCCCGATTATTTAAAGTGAATATGGCAAGTTTATCCTTAAGTCAGTATCAGCAGGCTGGAGGAGTTCTAATCAACGAAGTAAAAAATGTAGCTATAACTTTTATTGCTGCAAAATCAGTAATCGATGGCAATATGACATTGGGTATGATGTTGGCGGTTCAATATATTATTGGTCAGTTAAACAGCCCAATCAATCAAATGATTACTTTTTTACAATCAACACAGGATGCAAAAATAAGTTTGGAACGACTGGGTGAAATTCATCAAAAGGAAAATGAAGAATCTGATGAAGAACCAAAAATTGATATCTTACCTGAACATAGGGAGTTAAATCTTAATAACATATTTTTTCAGTATGAAGGTCCTCACTCACCTTTTGTATTAGATGATGTAAATTTGAATATCCCCGAAAAGAAAATAACAGCCATTGTAGGGACCAGCGGAAGCGGAAAAACAACATTAATTAAGTTATTGTTAGGGTTTTATAATCCAACCAAAGGAAAAATAAATCTGGGCGATCTGTATTTGAATAATGTAAGTAATAGAATGTGGCGCGATAAATGTGGAGTTGTAATGCAGGATGGATTTATATTTTCTGATTCAATTGCAAATAACATCTCGGTTATGGATGAATTTCCTGACAGAGAAAGACTTTTACATGCTGTTAAAGTGGCCAATATTCAGGAATTTATTGAGTCATTGCCTTTAGGATACAATACTAAAATAGGACAAAATGGAGTAGGCTTGAGTCAGGGTCAAAAGCAGCGTATTTTAATAGCACGTGCCGTGTATAAAAATCCTGAGTTTATATTTCTTGATGAAGCTACCAATGCACTTGATGCCAACAATGAGAGGACCATCATGGAAAACCTTGATCAGTTTTTTAAAGGAAAAACAGTAGTTATTGTTGCACATCGATTAAGTACTGTTAAAAATGCCGATCAGATTGTAGTATTGGAAAAAGGGAAAATTGTAGAATTAGGTACACATACTGAATTAGCTAAAAAGAAGGGAGTGTATTATGAGTTGGTTAAGAATCAGTTGGAGTTGGGTTCTTAATGGAAAAGTTTGCAGTTTGCAGTTTGCAGTCGGCAGTTTATACTAAATTTTAAATGATCGAATCAATAATATTAAAATTATTTACAGCATTATGGGTGATTTCAGAGATTTAAAGGTTTATAAATTATCATATAAACTAGCAATGGAGATTTTTCATATAACTAAAAAATTTCCAAAAGAAGAAAGGTATTCCTTAACCGATCAGATTAGAAGGTCTTCACGTTCTGTAACTACAAACATCTCTGAATCATATCGGAAAAGAAGATATCCAAAACATTTTATAAGTAAATTAAGTGATTCTGATGCTGAATTGGCTGAAACTCTTACTTGGTTAGACTTTTCGAAAGATTGTGAATACATTAATTATGAAGAACATACGTATTTTATAAATGAGTATGAAGAGGTTGGAAAGATGTTAGGAAGTATGATAAATAAGCCAGAAAGATTTATAATAACAAATGGTTAACAACCAACTGCCAACTGCCAACTGCCAACTGCCAACTGCCAACTGTAAACTGAGCATTATGAAAGAAAAACAAGAGTTCGAAAAAATAGAATTACGAAGCAACGAAGTACAAGAGATCCTCACACGTCCTCCAAAATGGATTGTACGATGGGGAATAACAATGATCTTTGTGGTTATTATTGTTATTTTAACTGGTAGTTGGTTTTTTCAATACCCAGATATTGTTTCGGCTCAAATCGTTTTAACAACGGAGAACCCACCGGCTCCTGTTTTAGCAAAAACATCAGGGAAAATTCAAAAGCTACTTGTCTCAAATGATGATGTAGTTGCTAAATATCAAGATTTAGGTGTTATCGAAAACCCTGGAAGTTTTGAATCAATTGTTAATCTATTAAAACAATTGGAATATTTTAAAGCAAATTTTAAACCAGGAGAGATTTTTAGTTTATCAAATCAATCTTATATTCTTGGTGATATCCAGTCAAGTTATGCCAGTTTTTATGCAAATGTTGAAGAGTACAACAAGTCGATCAAATTAAATTATCATAGACAAAAGCTGGATTTATATAAAAAGGAGCTAAAAAAATATGATAATTATTTAGCTAATATTATAACTCAAAACACAATTCTCCAGGAAGAACTTAATTTAACAAAGAAGCAGTATAACAGAGATTCTGTTTTATTTTCCAAAAATTTATTATCGGAATCTGATTTTGACAAATCGAAGTCAGCTTTACTTTCTAAATTTTATAATTACGAGCAAAATAATGTAACTATTTCAAATGTTGAAATTCAGATTGAAAGTTTAAATCAAAGCATTCTCGAACTTGAGTTACAGCAAGAAAAACAAATTTCTGATCAAACTTCGCTTATTTGGGAATCGTACGAGAATCTCTTAGCAGCAATTAATTCATGGAAACACAACTATGTTTTAATTGCCCCAACTGATGGAATAGTAGGTTTTAATAAATTTTGGAATGAAAACCAATCGGTTAAAGCCGGGGAAACTGTAATGACAATTATTCCAAGAGATGAGGGGAAATTAATAGGGAAAGTACAGTTAACCTTTCAAGGTGCGGGTAAAGTTAAAGAAGGTCAGAAGGTAAATATACAGTTTTCAAATTATCCATATATGGAATTTGGAATGGTTAGAGGTATCGTGAAATCTATTTCTCTTGCTCCCGATAATAATTATTATACTG
This sequence comes from Bacteroidales bacterium, assembly GCA_003446015.1. GTDB lineage: Bacteria > Bacteroidota > Bacteroidia > Bacteroidales > UBA12077 > UBA12077. The sequence continues at coordinate 47,472 of DMBU01000068.1, forward strand.
CTGAAATTCAATTACCCAATGGCTTAAAGACCTTTTACGGGATTGATCTGAATTTTAAACAAGAGATGCAAGGTACGGCCGAAATTATTACTGAAGATATGCGCTTATTGGAAAGAATCGTGAGGCCCCTCCAATTTATTTTAAATAAAAATACTAAGTTTGGGGATCACAACAATTAATAGCTATGTTAAAACACCCGTATAGTATTTTTAGTTTCACAGTAAAATCATATCATTCAGATCAAAATGGCAAATTAACCTTGCCGGCATTTTTTCACTTTTTGCAGGAATGCGCCTGGGATAATGCCAGACTAAATGATTTTGGTTATGAATATCTATTGAAGGAAAATGCATTCTGGGTCTTGTCACGTGTACTGGTTCAAATAGATAAATACCCTGAGTGGAAAGATGAAATTGAAATTAAAACCTGGCCAAAAGGTACCGATGGTTTTTTTGCACTTCGTGATTTTGAAATTTATTTAAAGGGAGAAATTATAGGCAGAGCTTCTAGTTCATGGTTAATTCTCGATTTTGATACCAGGCGTCCGCGAAAACTTGAGAATTTTAACTTTATCCACGAAAATTTTATTCACGAAGGGGCCATTGATCGAAAACTTGAAAAAATCGTATTCAAAGGCGAGTTGAACAAACTGGAAAGGAGAAAAGTGTATCAGAGTGATTTAGATGTAAATAAACATGTGAATAATGCAACCTATGTTCGATGGATTATGGATTCTTACTTTTCTGATAGTAATCGTGAGCCGGTTTTTGAATTTGAGATTAATTTTATTTCAGAACTGTCTTTAAATGATGAATTTACAATACATAATCTTGATTTCAATCAAGGAAATTATTTTGTTCTTAAAAATCTAAGCGATAAAGAGGTTTGCAGGGCCAGTATTAGATCATAAAAAAATCCGAGAGATTAGCCCGGATTCTTTTGTCATTTAAAATGGTAAATCATCAGATTCATTTTCAGGAGGTAAATCGTCCAGAGATGGAGGAGGAGAATTACTGAAATCATTTGAATTTTGATTTTGAACCTTTTCAATTTTCCATGCATCCAGATTTGTAAAATAGCTTACTTTACCATCACGTTCCCATTTATTTCCGCGAATATTGAAGCTTACTTTTACTTCATCGTTAAACTCGATATTATCCATCAAATTGCATTTGTCCTGAGTGAGTTGAAATTTAATGTGATCCGTAAATTCCATTCCCCCGTTTGATTCCGTTCTTTCAACAACAAACTCACGTTTTTTAAAACGATCATTCACCTGAATCGTATTATATTTTTCAATTATTTTTCCTGTGATTTCGAAACTCATGGCAGATTTTATTCTTCGTTTATGATAATTTTCTCAATAACATCACCTTGTCGGATAGTATCAATTATTTCTACTCCTTCGTAGACTTTACCAAAAACAGTATGATTACGATCCAGATGTTGGGTATTTTCACGGCTATGACAAATAAAGAATTGAGATCCCCCGGTATTTCTTCCTGCATGTGCCATTGAAAGAACACCTCTGTCGTGATACTGATTATCACCATCTAATTCGCAATTAATTGAATATCCGGGTCCGCCCATTCCTGTACCATCGGGACACCCTCCCTGAATTACAAAGTTTGGAATAACTCTGTGAAAAGTTAATCCATCGTAAAATCCCTCTTTTGATAATTTTATAAAATTTTCAACAGTACCTGGAGCATCCTTTTCAAAGAACTTTACCTTCATGGTACCCTTTTCTGTTATTATTTCAGCTGTTTTCATATTGTATTGAGATAAAAAAACAAGCGTTTTATTTCACACGCTTGTTTTTATATTTAATAATGTCTTTTAATTTGTTTTTTTTGCTGGAGCTTCGGGAGCTTTTACTTCAAGAAGTTCAACTTCAAAAATTAAAGCCATATTAACTTCTATTTTACCACCTGGACGAACTCTTTGTCCATAACCTAATTCGGTAGGAATATAAAATTTGTATTTTGCACCTTCTTTCATTAATTGAATACCCTCGGTCCAGCCTGGAATAACTCTGTTTAAAGCAAATTCAGCAGGTTTTTCTTTTCCGATTGAACTATCAAATTCAGTACCATCAATAAGTGTTCCTCTATAATTACACACAACAATATCAGTATCACTTGGAGATTTTCCTGTACCTTCTGTTATGATTTCGTATTGTAAACCGCTTTCAGTTGTAATTATGCCTTCTTTTTTCTTATTTTCTTCCAAAAATGCACGTCCTTCTTCAAGATTTTTGTTAGCCTTAGCATCCCTTAATTCAGTAAAATATTTTTGTAAAAAAGGTTTAATTTCTTCTTCTTTAATTTTCAGGTCTTTTTCTTCGTAAGCATCTATAACACCTTTAAGAAAAACATCATAATTTACTTCTTCCAATGAAGCACCTTTAATGCTTTTCCCAATGTCAGTTCCAATAGCATAACTAACTGAATCTAAGTCATTAGTTAATTTTGCATCACCTTTCATTGTCTGACCACATGATGAAAAAATAATTGAGGCACCAATAGTCATGAGTAATAAGTTTTTAATTTTCATAATATTAATTTTTGAGTTTACTTTAATTTTTATATGAAGTGCAAAGTTGCTGAATTTATTTGTAAAAGGCAAAAAGTATTATTTTAAAAAAAGTTAAATCTTTTCAGCTCTAAGAATATGTCTCTTTCCGGTTGGTCCTTTTAATCTTGTTACTTTAAAACCCGCTTTTCGTAAATTAATTTTCACACTACCTTTGCTGCTATAGGTAGTCAATAATCCTTCGTTATTTAACGATTCATAGATTTTGATAAAGTTTTCGGGTTCCCACATTTCTGGTTGTTTATCTGGGGCAAATGCATCAAAATAAATTAAATCATATTTTTCCTGAAATTCATAGTGAATAAAATCTGAGTTTATCTTTTGTAGAGTGAAATTATCAGAGATCTTTACTTTTTTATTCCATTTACAAGTTTGGATCTTTTTGCAAACTGATTTTTGATCAACAGTTAAAAAATCCATATAGTTTAAATGATTAATAATTTCTAATTCAACCGGGTATAATTCAATTGCAGTATATTCAACCGTCAGGGGCCTTTTTAAACTTTCAGCACAAGTTAAGATAGCATTTAATCCGGTACCAAAACCAACCTCAAAAACCTTAATTGAATTTAATCGGCTATGGTTTAACCCGGCTTCAATATAAACACAATTAGACTCTTCTATTGCGCCAAATGTTGAGTGATAGTGTTCGTTAAATCTACTCGAATAAAGAGTATTAGAGCCATCATTGGTTGTTTTAATATTTATCATCGAATAAATTTAAATGTTGGAAGTAATTGCGCAACGATTTTTACTCAACAAGGTTTCATGAAATTATAATTTAGAATCGTTCGAAATAACTATGATCTTATTGATTATCAATAATTCATTAATCAACAATAACGCATGTCGGGTTTGTAAAACATGTCTAAATATTAACATATGTTTGAAGTTTCATGTAAAATGATTTAATTTAGGGCAACTCTATTTATTAACTAAATCTATTAATTATGAAGATTAGAAATTTTTTATCTATTGCTGCAATAGGTATGTTATTGTTTACAGCATGTAATAAAGAAGAAACTCCAAATTTAGTTTCAAACGAAGATGAAAATTTAGTAAGCCTTGATCCTCAAAGCGGAGAAGTAATTGAGGGACAATATGTGGTAGTATTAAACGAAAATTCTGCTAAAATTGCAACAGAGGGTAACTATGAAGAGCAGGTTGAACAAATGAAATCATTTGCAAAATCGTTATTCCGTGAAAAAAGTGCTGGTGATGTTGAAATTGACAAAGCTTATGTAAAAGCCTTAAAAGGGTTTAGTGTAAAAATGACTGAAGAGGTTGCTGTTGAAATTGAAAATGATTCAAGGGTTAAGTACATTTTACCTGACAGATTATATGTAATGGCGAAACCTGTAAAACCAACTCCTGATCCAGATCCAACAGGACAAGAAGTTCCTTATGGAATAGCAAGAGTTGGTTATGGAAGTGGTGTTGGTAAAACTGCATGGATAATTGATACAGGAATTGATTTAGATCATCCTGATTTAAATGTTGACCAAACAAGAGGTAGAAATTTTATAAGTACATCAAAAACACCAGATGATGATAATGGTCATGGTTCACATTGTGCTGGAACTGTTGCTGCAATTGACAACAGTATTGGAGTAGTTGGAGTTGCTGCAGGTGCTACAGTAGTTCCTATTAAAGTGCTTGACCGAAGAGGTAGTGGAGCATATTCAGTAATTATTGCTGGAATAGACTATGTAGCTAATGTTGCAGCTGCTGGTGATGCTGCTAATATGAGCCTTGGTGGTGGTGCATATCAGGCAATTGATGATGCTGTTTATGCTGCATCTCAAAAAGGGATTAATTTTTCATTAGCTGCTGGTAACGAAAGTGACGATGCAAATAATCATTCTCCTGCAAGAGTTAACGGACCACATATCTGGACAATTTCAGCTATGGATATTAATGACAACTGGGCATATTTCTCAAATTATGGCAATCCTCCAGTTGATTATTGCGAACCTGGTTATAATGTTTACTCAACTTATAAAGGTGGTGGATATACTACAATGAGTGGAACTTCTATGGCAGCTCCTCACATGTGTGGAATTTTACTAATGACAAATGGAAATCCAAGAACAGATGGTTATGTTAAAGGAGATCCTGACGGAAATGCTGATCCTATTGGAACTATATAAGATTTTTAATATGTAATTCTTAAAGACCGCATTTTATGCGGTCTTTTTGTTTAGAAGAGATTCTATTGCAAATGATGCTTTACTGTATTTAAAAACAAACTTTTCCTTTAACAATTTAGTTGGTACAACTTTCTGATCAGCAAAAAATAATTCATTAGCCATTTCCCTTAGTGCTAGTTTTAAAATAAATTTCGGAATGATTAACCAAACTGGTCTTCTGAGTTTTCTGCCAATTAATTTGTTAAGTTCTATGGATGTAATTGGATTAGGTGAAACCAGATTATAAATTCCCGAGGACTCTTTATTATTCATTAAAAACTCTATTGCACGAATTTCATCATGAATATGAATCCATGATAGGAAGTTGTCTCCTTTTCCAAAATTGCTGCCCATAAAGTATTTTATAGGTGCAATTAATTTAGGAAACATTCCTCCATTTTTCCCTAAAACAACACCGGTTCTGATTACAATTCTTTTTACGCCAAATTCTGAGACCATTTCGGTTGATTTTTCCCATTTATCAGAAACCTGAGCTAGAAATCCACTGCCTTTCAGTGAGTTTTCAGTGCAAATGTCTTTTGTTTGGGATCCATAGAATCCTATTGCTGATGCTTGTATTAATAATTTTGGTTTAATCTCCGATTGCGAAATTGAAAGAGTTAATAAATTGCCAATATGAACACGGCTTTTAATAATATTTTCTTTGTGTTTTTTTGTCCATATTTTTGATGCAATATTTTCTCCTGCAAGATTTATGATAACTTCAACGTTGGTAATATTCCTTGATAAAGTATATGGATTTTGAAAATCCCATTCAATTATTTGAATATTCTTAGAGAAAATTTCTTCTGCTTTCTTTTTATTTCTTGAAATAACGGCAATTTCGTGTTTTTTATCAAATAAATAATTTGTTAATTCTTTGCCAATAAAACCTGTCGCTCCAAAAATCAATATTCTCATATTCTTTTTATTTTTTTGTAAAAGTTAAGTGCTCTTTCTCTTGCAAATTTATGTTCTATAATCGGTTTCGGATATTTGGGTGTTTCAAATTCAGGAACCCATTTCTTAATGTAGTTGTAATCGGGATCAAATTTTTGTGTTTGTAGCTCAGGATTAAAAATTCTGAAGTATGGAACAGCATCACAACCGGTACTTGCAGCCCATTGCCAGCCACCATTATTTGATGCTAATTCGTAATCTAAGAGTTTCTGTGCAAAGTATGCTTCACCCCAGTGCCAATCAATTAACAAATGCTTGGTTAGGAAACTAGCCGTAATCATTCTTAGCCTGTTATGCATAAATCCTGTTGTATTTAACTCTCGCATACCAGCATCTACAATAGGGTATCCTGTTTGTCCATTACACCATGCCTGAAAATCAGACTCATTATTAATCCACTCAAGATAATCGTACTCTTTTTTGAATGAACTTTCTACTACATATGGAGATTGATATAAAATCATCATATAAAATTCCCTCCAAATCAGTTCATTTAAGAAAACCTCATTCAAATCCTGAGCTTTATGTACTAATTGTCTAATGCTAATTGTTCCAAATCTTAAATGAATACTAAGTTTTGAGGTGGCGTTAAGTGAAGGGATCTCTCTGTTCTGATCATAGTTTTTGATCACAGAAGAATTAACCGTTCTGTCGGGGAACTTAAACAGAAGCTCGTTAAATCCTATCTCATTTAAATGTATTGGTGCAGCAGGTTTTGTTTTATATAAACTTTCAACTAATTTTTCTGATTCGTATTTAGGGATTCCTGTATTGCTAATTTTTTCTTTCCATATTCTGGAATAAGGTGTGTAAATCGTATAAGGTTTTTGATCTTTTTTAAGAATTTCTGATTTCTCAAAAATTAACTGATCTTTATATGACTGAACGTTAATGTTTTGTGATTTTAAATAGTCTGCTATAATGTTGTCTCTATTTATTGCATAAGGTTCATAATCGTGATTAAAATAAACAGATTGGATATTGAATTTAGAAACTAACATCTTAAAAGCACTTAAAGGATTATTATAAGTGACATAAAGCGTACTTCCATAAGTTTCGAGTTTTTCTTTTAATGATCTTAATTCAGATTGTATGAAATTAATTCTGAGATCATTTTTATTTTGAAGTTTGGTTAGTATGTCGGAGTCAAATATAAATACGGGCAATACATTCCTGTTTTGGAGAGCTTTAAATAATCCATGATTATCAAACAACCTTAAATCTCGTCTAAACCAAAATATTGTTATCTTCTCCATTTCAGATGATAGATTTAAGTATTGGTTAAATGAAAATTCTTCGAATTTGTATCCGCAAAATAGAACTTAAAGTTTGTATAGATATATTCTTAAACATTAATTATAAGTCATTTCATTCTTGTTTTTTTAACAAAAGTCAACTTTATTTGTTCAGGAAATAAGCTTATATTTTACACAAGGTATAAAAAAAGTTGGCAATAGTGAACTATTAAGTGTAAACGTTGTTTTAACTTTTAAAATCAACAGATATTTAAAATTTTATGGCAAGCTATTCAATAAAAGAGTTAGAGAATTTATCTGGTATTAAGGCCCATACCATTCGTATATGGGAAAAGCGTTATGGTGTTATTAAACCTGCTCGTACTGATACAAATATTCGTTTTTACTGCGACAGTGAATTAAAACGACTGTTGAATATTGCAATTCTAAACCGATATGGTATGCGCATTTCGGATATCTCAAAATTATCAGATATTGAGCTGTCGGAAAAAGTAATTAATGCTTCGTCTGATTCATCAAATGCAGAAAGCAATATTGAAAATTTAATTATTGCTATGGTTGAAATGGATGAATATAAATTTGATCGAATTCTGTCGCGTTTTATTATGCATGTTGGATTTGAGAATACAGTTATTAAGGTGATTTACCCTTTTTTCGAGAAAATTGGATTGCTTTGGCAAACCGGCTCAATAAATCCTGCTCATGAACATTTTGTATCGAATTTATTCCGACAAAAATTGATGGTAGCAATTGATAATATAGTTATCCCTGAAAATAAGGCTGTTAAAAAATTCATTTTATTTTTACCTGAAGGAGAATACCATGAACTCGCATTATTGTTTTATAACTATTTGATTAAAAAGGCAGGTAAGTTAGTTTATTATTTAGGAAGTTCTGTTCCCTTTGATGATGTTGTAGAAACAAGTAAAATGATTAATCCCGATTTCTTATTTACCTCTTTAACATCTTCTTTAAATAAGGACGAAATATATGGATATATAAACAATCTTTCCAAAACATTCACTTTTCAAAAAATATTTGTAACAGGAATGCAGATTAAAGAAAATTTTACTGACTTGCCTTCAAATGTCCTTAAAGTATCTTCCCCATTGGGATTTGTGGAAACATTAAAAGATTATTAATTCTCTGGAATTATTCTAAATAACTTATCCTGCCTGACTTTGAGCGGGATTTTTTGTTTAATTAAGTGTTAAAATTTTAACACAAAGCTTAAACAAAAAAATGCATGTCAAATGTAATTTAGAAATAATTAGTAAAAAGGTAGTGTAATGCTTAAATAGTGGTTGGTGTAGCGTTATCTCTTATTTATAATAAGCTCTGAAATAGGGCTGTAGAGCAGCTTTGCATTTGCTTTTTGACTATTTTGTGTTGTATATTTGTTTAAGAATTATTAAAAAACATACAACTATGACAGCAATTGAATTTAATCATCAACTAATAGGTTTAGAGACTAAACTTTCTAGATTCGCGATGAGTTTAACGTCAAATAAAGTTGAAGCTCAGGATCTTTTACAAGAAACTTATTTAAAAGCATTATCACACAGAGATAAATTTATCGGATATTCGAATTTAAAGGCATGGGCCTTTACAATAATGAAAAATACATTCATCAACAATTATCGTAAGCAACAAAAAGAGAATACCCACAACGACACAACGCAAAATTTATATTTTTTAAATTTGTCGCGTGAGCTTTCTCCGGCCAGACCTGATAATGAATATACAACATCTGAAATTTTGAGAGAAATTGAGAATCTATCAGATGAGTTTAAGAAGCCATTTACCATGTTTCTTTCGGGTTATAAGTACAAAGAAATTGCAGATGAATTAGATCTGAAAATTGGTACTGTGAAAAGTAGAATATTTTTTACCCGAAAAAGATTAATGGAAAAACTTAAAGATTTCCAATAATTGGAAAAAGCTTGTTAAACAAAAACAATAGAAATCTAAATTTTATATATTCAAAGAACTTTTTGGAACTTAAAAAGAACCAAAAAGTTCTTTTATTTTTGTCTCTCTGAAGTCAAAAATCTCTTGTACTCGTTTTCGTATAAAGATTTTATGCAGTATTTGACCAATAAATCCCAAAGGAACATCATAAAATAATATATCTCTCATTTCTGTTCCATTGTTTATTTTTTTAAAATGATGTTCGTGATGCCATATCTTATAAGGACCCTGAATTTGATTATCGATAAAATATCTGTGTTCTTTAATTTGAGTTATTTCAGTAGCCCATTTAACAGTAAAATTAAATAAAGGACTAAGCCTATAGGTAATAATCATTCCAGGGTACATTTCTCCAGCATCAGATCTTGATAATATGTTAAAATTCATGTATTGTGGTGTAATCTTACCTAAGTTATCAGGCTGTGAGAAGAAATCCCAGGCTTCAATTAATGATATAGGAATGTTTTGTGTTATTTTGAGTTGATACATTTAGTTTTAATTGAATAGAACTCTAACAATAAAATGTGCAATTTGTTTGCACAGATCCCTGAAGGGTGCCAGCCGTCATGCAGGGGAGCAAATTGATTTTATTCACACCCTTTAGTCCCGAAAGTTTTCGGGAGGGGCAAATGAAGAAAATCATTAACAACAATTATGAATAAAAGAGGACACTCGTTAAGAAAATCTATAAAATGAATAATTTCCTTATAAAATAAATATTGAGCTTAAAACAAATTTATTCTGAATCAAATGATTTTAAAAATTCATCTAAAAGTACTTTTGCACGTTCAAAATGTTCATTTGTTACATAAAGACTTGCTTCAGCTTCCGGATATCCTCCTCCAAATCCAGCAGTTAAACCAGATCGCATTTCGTTTTTTACTAAGCATCCGATTTGGTTATCATTTAAAATTTCTTTTAATATATTCGCATTAATTTCTGATCCGGTAAATAGGAGTATAAGATCTTCGTGATTGGTCATTTTTTTGAGTTTTGGTTAATGGATTAACAGATGAAAAGATATTAATTAAAAATTACAATAAATAGTAACACTCTTCATTTTTTTACTTTTAATCGATATTTGGTATGTTAAATAATTTATTCGTATCTAAATTGATGGCGGTTAAACTACCGAGGCCTGGATGCTGAGTATAAACACATCCTGAATCAATATTAATTACATTAACCTGATTAGATGTAAGGTTTGATCTAATCTGATCAAAGGGAACAGGAGTGTGGCCATGTATTATTTTTCTCCCTTTCGAAACATTGTAATCATAATTTTCCTCTCGGGTCCATAACATACTTTCAAGATCGCTAAAGGGATTATTTGCCTTAAAATTTAAACCGGCATGAACAATTATATAATCGTCTAATTCAATAAAATACGGTAATGAACTTAGGTATTTATAATAATGATTTGGAATTAGCTCTTTAACTTTTAAATTTAAATCAGCCTGAGGGTTAAAGCTGCTGATGGTTGATTTAGCTCCATTTAATTGCCATTTTGTATCATTTAATTTTAAATTTTTTTGATATGCCTCTTTAAGCATATCTTCATGGTTTCCGCATACACATTCAATTGTAAAACCTTGTTGTCTTAAATCAAAAATGAGATCGATGACAGCTTTTGAGTTTGGTCCCCGATCAATTATATCACCAACTATATAAATATCAGGATGTTTTGATTCAAGAAATAATTGTAGAATAAGTTCTTTAAACGTTTTATAACAACCATGTATGTCGCCTATACAATATCTCATGCAGAGAAATTACATATAAAGTAACTATTAGTCAAGTTTTTCATTAATTATTAAATAAGATTAAGTTTTTTTACTGTGAATATATTTTAATTCGGAGTTGAAAAGAACAAAATTAAAAAAGGGTTAGAATATCGAATGCTTGTATAAACGAAAAAAGCAATACGCTTATAGCGATATTGCTTTTTATTATTATCGAAATAGATTAAATTATTAACAATATAAATACCTTTTGATTTTCTGTGTTGCTGTTTTTTCAAAAGGAGTTATTTGTGGAATTACAGCATAAATTCTTGAAAACTTATTCACTCTTGAGTTAACATGTTCTTGCAATTCAATCATTAATTCTTCAGTTTTTTTCTTTGCAAAAGCTACGGCTTCATCTTTTAGATGATGAAATTGTTTTTCAAGTTCTTCATAGTTAAAATGCACCAATGCAACCAGCTTCCCTTTTTGTTCAACTACTATTGATTCCAAAACATATTTGAAATTGTTAATAACAGATTCAATTTCTTCAGGATAAATATTTTCTCCACTTGAACCAACAATCATGTTTTTAATTCTACCTTTAAGAAAAAGATAATTATCCTTATCAAAATATCCACGGTCGCCTGTTTTTAGCCAACCATCCGGAGTTAAAACCTCTTTTGTTAATTCAGGTTCTTTATAATAACCTTTCATAATATTATCACCTTTTGCCCAAACTTCACCCTCGCCTGTTACTGGATCCGGATTGTTTATTTTCACTTCAATACCTTGCATTATTGGTCCTGTCCCCCTGAATTTTACAACTTGTGGGTTTGCCCCTGAAAGCAATGGAGCTGATTCAGTTAATCCATAACCAATTGCATAAGGAAATTTAGCTTCGCGCAAGAATTTTTCAACTGTTGGATCTAATGCAGCACCACCAATTCCGAAGAATACAAGTTCTCCCCCGAAAGTTTCTTTTAATTTATTTCCAGCTAACTTATTCAGCGTTTTCCGAATAGGTGAGATTTTATATAATAATGATAAAATTTTACTTTTTGTAAATTTTGGTAAAACCTGATTTCTGTATATCTTTTCAATAACCATAGGAACACTTAGAATATGAGTTGGTTTTACCTTTTTCATTGCAGGTACTAATGCACTTGGAGTTGGTGGCTTTTCCAGATAATAAACCGCTGCTCCTTGTAAAATCGGTAAAACTAGCCCAAGAGTATTTTCATAGGTGTGTGATAATGGTAATATGGATAAGAAACGATGGTGTGATTGTACATTTTCAATTGAAAGCACCTGAATGGCATCAAAAACAATATTTTTATGGGTTAACATAACCCCTTTTGATTTTCCGGTTGTTCCTGATGTGTAAATAATTGAGGCAAGATCAGATTCCTCAACATTAACTTCATTTATATAATCTGAATTTACCGATTTTGGTTTTCCTCTTCTAATCTCAAAATCATCCGAATAAATAATAGTTTTGAGTAAATTGTCGGGGAGATTTTCAATTTTAGGATACATTAATTTAGAAACAAAAATGCATTTTGCCTCAGAATGTTCAAGTATGTTTTTGATTTCATTTTCATGAAAATCAGGAAGTAATGGAACTGCAATAGCACCAAGAGATGTGATTGCAAAAAAAGCAATTCCCCAGTTGGGCATATTCCTACTTAGAATGGCAACTTTGTCTTCTTTTTTTACTCCTTGACTAACAAGCAGTTTTTTAATTTTCTCGATCTCAGAATTAAGTTCCGTATAAGTAAGCGACTCTTCATTTACATAAGACAATGCAGTATTATTAGCATAAAGTTCTACACTGTTCTTAAGTAATGACGGTAAAGTTTGATTTTTAAGTTTATTCATAATTCCTGAATATGAATTAAATTAAATAGCAATTAAAGTGAATATTATATTCACATATTTAGATGGTTTACTTTTGTCAAAAGTAATATTAAATTTGAAAAGACGAAATTATATCCCTACAAGTTATAAACAAGTGAAGTTAGAATTTGTTCTTTAAAAAAGAAAAAAAAAGCCAACTGAAAAGAACAATTGACCTTTGTTTTTTAAAATGATTGAATTAGAAATTAAGATTTACTCCAATTCTTATTGAAGAATAGTTTAATTCGAAAGATTCATATTCATCGTCAGTAGCTTTAGCTAGATCGTAAGCGAAAATTATTTGAGGATTAAATCTGTCATTATTAAGACTTAATCCGGTCTGGAAACGTGGATTTAACGAACTTCCTGAAAACTCTTCAAAGCTCATACTGTTGTACAGAAGACCTGCTCCAATTATTACACTGCTCTTTCTTTCACTGGAAATAGGAATTAAAAAATTAGCCATCATCCCTCCAGAGAATTTATTAAATGCATAACTTTCATCTGCTCCACTAATGATTTTAGGAGCATAAGAGTATTCAACCAAAGGTTGTACTTCAATAAGATTATAAAATCTGAAACTTCCACCAATGCCAAAGTTAAAACTCATTACAATATCGGTAGTCCCAAATGTAATTGAATAACTACTTAAATCATCAGAAATGTAATTGTTAACATCTTCAGGATTCATAAGGTATCCAAAACTGATAGATGGGAAGAATTTGAATTTAAATACATCTTGAGCTGAAACATTTAAGGAAATTCCAAATGCAAGGATTAATACTATTAGTTTTCTCATAATTAATAAATTTTGATAACAGATTAACAAGATTTATAAATAAAATAAAATAAAAATAAGCATTTATGCAAGTAATTGGCTGAAAAAGAGTCGAATAAACTTAAGAAAGGGCTTGTGTTTTTACTTAATTTTGGAAATCGTAGTAAAAGAAAAAACAGCTATTATCCTTAAATAACGCTGTTTTTGTGAATTTCATTAATTGTTTTCGTGGAGCTGGCGGGAATCGAACCCGCGTCCGAATAAGAAACCCAAATGCGTTCTACATGCTTATCTCTTTATTGGTTTTCGTGAGTGGACTGGCAAAAAGCAGCCGAACCAAACCTTAGCTTCTTAATTTCGCTTAGTTATCGAAGCATTAACTAAACTAGTTTAACTTTTACGATGCCTCTATATCAAGTGCCGTTAAACAGGGCCCTTTGAGAGACAGCTTGTTCCGACACCTGGTGTCGGAATTAAGTTAATTCACTGAGTGAGATTAAGCAGCAAGCGCGTAATTATTTTCGCCGTTTATGTTTTTGAGCCTTGAGATTTACGAGCCAAAACACAAAGCTCGACATGCTTACATTCCAATTTACCTTACCGTCAAAACCAAGACAGCCCCAAATCAGAGTTGCAAAGTTACAATAATCTTCCGTCGAATATTATTTTTTCTGTTAAAAAAAATTAATTTTAGGCTCTCTTAAATCAAATACAAAAAATATTTTTATATGAGTCCAAAACTAAAAGTTGGTGTTTTACGCGAAACCAAAAATCCACCTGATAAAAGAGTACCGGTTACTCCATCCCAGGTAGTAAAATTAGCAGAACGCTTTCCTAATGTGGAAGTTTGTGTTCAACCTAGTGATATTAGATGTTACACCGATGAAGAGTATAGTTATCTCGATTTAAATATGAAAGAAGATTTAAGCGATTGTGATATTTTGTTGGGTGTTAAAGAAGTTGATCCTAAAACATTGATTGCAAATAAAACATACATGTTTTTCGCGCATGTTGCTAAAAAACAACCTTATAACCGTGGTTTATTGCAAGAGATAATAAAGAAAAAAATCCGATTAGTCGATTATGAATATTTAACCGATTACAATGAGCAAAGAATAGTAGCTTTCGGTCGTTGGGCAGGAATAGTTGGAGCTTATAATGGATTGCGAGCTCGTGGTATACGTACCGATCAGTTCGATTTAAAACCGGCACATCAATGTAAAGATATGGATGAGATGTATGCAGGTCTAAAAAAGATTCAGTTAAAAAAGAAAAAGATATTGGTGACCGGTGGTGGTCGTGTTGCAATGGGAGCCATGGAAACCTTAAGTCAGTTAAATATTCGTGAGGTCACACCTGATGAGTTTTTGAATCAGGAATTCGACGAGCCGATATTATGTCGTATCGACCCTGAACATTATGTTGAACATAAGGGAGGAATGCAGTTTGATTTACATCATTTCTTTAAACATCCTGAAGAATACAAGTCAACATTTAAAAGATACACGAAGGTTACAGATATTTTCATTGCATGTCATTTCTGGGATCCTAAATCACCCAAATTTATTACAAAAGAAGATTATCTGGAACCTGATTTTAAAATTACTGTAATTGCTGATGTGAGTTGCGATGTTGACGGACCAATTGCTTCAACGGTTAAAGCATCAACTATAGCAGAACCATTCTTTGGATATAATCCTGCAACAGGAAAAGCAGAACCTCCATTTATCAGTCCAAAAAATATTACAGTCATGTCAGTTGATAATCTCCCAGGTGAGTTACCTCGTAATGCATCATCCGATTTTGGTGCAAATTTATTGGATAAAGTTTACCCTTCGTTATTTGGAAATGATGACACAGGAATGATTGAACGAGCTACAATTGCTAAAGATGGAAAATTAACCGAACGATATGCTTACTTACAGAATTATTTGGATGAAAAAGAATAATTATAAAGCCAATTAAAAGATTGGCTTTATAATTTAGAATTCAATATTTCAAGAGTAGGAATTTTATAGCTTCTGCCTATAGGAATTTTTTTATTATTAATCTCAACATAAGATGCTGTAAAAGCTTTTACGTTATTTCTGTTTATAATGAATGATTTATGAGTTCTAATAAAAATTTCTTTATTTAATTGTTCAAAAAATTTAATTAAACTCATCTTTGTAACAATATTTTCGCTTGGTGTAATAATTTTTATATATTCTCGCATCCCCTCAATATATAATATCTCAGAGGGTTTTATTCGATAGGTTTTGTTACTATCTTTTATTAAGATGTCATTTTTACTATCATATTGAGGTTTCTCTTTGTAATTTGATATCATATTAGAATCGAGATATTTGTTAATGGCTTTAAAAAATCGATCTAAAGTAATTGGTTTGAGTATAAAATCTATGACATCTAAATCAAAACCATCAATAGCGAATTCTTTATATGCTGATGTTATAATAACTTTTGGTTTTTTTGTTAATGATTTAAGAAAGTCAATTCCATTAATTTCTGGCATTTGAATATCCAAAAATAGTAAATCAATTTGATTGTTTTGTATTGCAAATGATGCTTCAATTGCATTTTCACATTCTGCCACTATTTCAAATTGTTTGAAATGACTAAGATGATTTTTAATTAGCTTTCTTGCCAAAGGCTCGTCATCAATAATTACGCACTTTACCTTCATTATCTAATATTTTATGATGCAGTGAAACTTCAAAAGAATCTTTAAGATCATTAATGGCCAACTTATAATTTTCTTTTCCAAGTAAAAGATCAAGTCTTTTAACAGCATTTTTTAAACCAATACCATTAGAATATTTTAGAGGATCAGGTTGTAAAGTTTTGTTTTTCCCATTTTTAATATTGAAAATAACTTCGTCTTTTGTAATTTCTAATTTTAATTTAAGCCACTTGTTTTTTGTTAATTTACTTGTCCCATGTTTAAAAGCATTTTCAACAAAAGTAAAATACAAAAGTGGAATAACATAAATAATTTCATGGTGTTCAGGGAACGAAATTTCTATATCCAAATTCGAATAACGAAGTTTCTCTAATTCAATATAGTTATTAATTATCCTGATTTCTTTATTTAAGGATGTGAACTTATCTTTACATTCATAAATTGAGTATCTAAGTAATTCAGATAACTTTTCTATTGAGTCAGAAACTTGTTTGTTATTTGCTTCGATAGATAAAGTATAAATATTATTTAAGGTATTAAATAAAAAATGAGGATGAATTTGGCTTTTTAACATGTTTAATTCAGCTTCGGCTACTTTTGTTTTTAACTTTTCTTTTTCAAAATAACCTTCAATATAGTTTTTTAAATACTTTAATGATATAAAAATAAATACCTGAGATTGAGTCATTACAATTACTCTATACATATGATTTAGTCTTAGATAATATGTTTCATATGTTGGAATGTAATTAGGTGAAAATAATGGAAGGAAAACAAATCTGTTAATTAGAACATCACTATATGCTAAACTAATAATTACAATAATATATGAAACAAAAAAGAAAAAATATTTTTTCTTTTTTATTAAAAGTACAGGAATTAAATAATAAACAATAAAATACAGCCCTACAATAAAAACTGGTAATACACAAAGAGTTGAAAGTAAGTTATCAATGTAATGTTTAGAAAAAGCATTAAGAAACCAAACTGGATAAAGAAAAAGAAGTGCCAGCCAGAAAGACACATGATTAATTATTCGCTTATAATTCATATATAAGATTTGTAACTACAAAGATATGTAATATACGGCTTTTTTCAAGTATGAGTTAATGTAATGCGGCTAGAATCCTACAAGACACATTATAAAGTCAACAAATAACCTTTTAAAAATAACAAACAGCAAAAAATGAATGTTTTTATTAAAATCATTCGCTTAAAAGCTTCCAAACTAAGTGAATAAATGCAATTTAATGTAAAAATAATGTAGTTGTTATTACAAATTCCTTCGATAATTGAATTTCTTTTTTTCTGTTATTTACTAGCGATACTTTAGCTAAAACTTCTTTAAAGGTTTGTATGTCGAGCAATAGGGTAAGATTTTAGGTTCATAAATAGTTTAAATATTCATCAAAGACTCATTACTCATAGACATACTGCCTTTATTTTAGTTTTAACCTTAAAATTAATAACTTAAAAATTTAATCTATGAAAAAATTAACAATTCTTCTTGCATTCTTGTCGTTACTGGCCTTTCAGGCTGCGGCACAAATGCAAATTACAGGTACAGTTAAAGGTGCAGAAGATGGAATGCCAATTCCTGGAGTATCAATTGTTGCCAAGGATAATATGACAATTGGAACTGTGACAGATAATGAAGGAAAGTATTCCTTAACAGTAACAAGTAGCACTGAAGTAATTATTTTTAGTTTCGTTGGTATGAAAACCCAGGAAGTACCAATACAAGGAAGATCAGTTATTGACATAACTATGGAAGAAGAAAGCTTGCAGTTGGCAGAGATTGTAGTAACTGGAGTTGGAGCAGCAACTGATAAAAGACGCATTGGTATTGCCGTAGAGTCAGTGAATTCTGATGAACTAGCCGAAACATCTATTGCTTCAATTGATAACGCAATTGCTGGTAAAATTCCAGGAGCATTGGTTCAATCTGTAACCGGACAACCTGGTCAACAGCAAAGTATAACCTTGCGAGGTATAAATTCTTTGACATCAAAAAACCCAATGATTTTGATTGATGGTGTTGAAATTAATACAGATAACAACCAAAATGGGTCAACAAGTAACTTTTCTAGTCGTTTTGCTGATATTGATTTATCAAACGTTGATAAAATAGAGGTTGTACAGGGTGCTGCTGCAGCTACTATTTATGGTGCTCAGGGAGCAAATGGTGTAATCCAGATCTTTACCAAAAAAGGTGCTGCTGGAAAAACCAAGATTTCTTTGAGTTCTAATATGAGTGTTGATCAAATGCTTCTTAACGATTTTAAACTTGCAGATCATCATTATTTTGAGACCAATGCACAAGGATATATTATGTCAAGTGCTACTGATCAACTAAGCCGAGATCCAACTACCGGAATTTGGACAACTCCATTAGGAAGTATTGATGGTACAACAAAAGTTGATAAACCTTATATGGAAGAAACTTTTGATAACCTAGATGCAGCATTTAAAGATCATGCAGTGACACAACATTATAATGTAACTGCATCAGGAGGAAAGGATAAATTTACTTTTCTAGCATCAGCGTCAAACTTAAATCAACAAAGTATCATAAATGGTGAATTGAAAAAGACAAACTTAAATTTAAATTTAGGATTTGATTTAACTGAAAAAATCACTTTGAACTTAAGATCAGGTTTAATTTTAGGTAATAATACCACTGGAGGTATAACTGGTATTGATAATAGATACAGTCCATTGTCTAATGCTATTAATACTCCTCAATACATTGATATTACATCAAGAGATTCATATGGTAATTATGTTGCAAATCCAAACGGTGCAGGAAACGAAATTCAGCCATTATTTGCTTTTGAATATCAAGACTATTATTCTGACTTGGTAAGGGTAATGGAAAATTTTAGTCTTGATTACGACATTAATAAATATTTGAAAGCTGATATTAAATATGGTTACGATTCATATACAAACAAATTTCAAAATATAATCAGAAACCAGGAAGATTTATTATCAAATGGTTTGGTTGAAGCATCAGGACAATATACAGAAACATTTTATGAAGGTAAAACCCAGAATTTAATTGCATCAGGATATTTAAATGTCGATTTTGCTAAAGATCTTGGAATGACAATACCTTTAAAATCTGCTACAATGGTAAAATGGGACTGGCGTCAACAAGATTATTCTAGAACCATAATTACTGGAACTGGATTACCCGCTTATGAATATTATACTATTGAAAGTGCATCTTCTGTAAGTTTAGATACTTATGAAGATATCTTTAGAACATACGGTTTCTTGCTTAACGAGAAATTAGATTATGGCGAATTGTTAGGAGTTTCATTTGGTGCCCGAATTGACTGGTCATCTGCATTTGGTGAAGGATCAGATCCATTTATATTCCCAAGGGGTGACTTCTATATGAGATTATCGGAGCTAGGTATAATGAAACAAGTGAAGAAGCTTATACCTGAATGGAAAATAAGAGCAGCTTATGGTCAGGCAGGTATTCAGCCAGGTCCTTTCGATCGTATAGTTACTTTAGAAACCACTCAAATTGGAACTGGACTTGTTGCATTAAGTTCGCAAAGTGCCTTAACAAACCCAAAATTAGCTGTTCAGGTTTCTAAAGAAATGGAATTTGGAACCGATATCGTATTTACTCCAAGTACTAACTTCTTTAATTACTTTAAATTAAGTGCAACTTATTGGGATAGAACAAGTGAAGATGTAATTTGGGATATTGATGTTGCTGCATCATCAGGTGCTTTAACATTAAAAGATAATGCATTTACATTAGCTTCTAATGGTTTCCAGTTTGGTCTTGATGTAAATGTTTATCAGGGTAAAGATTTCTCCTATTCAACTACTGTAAATTTTAATAATGCAAGAACAGTTATTGATAAAATTTCAAATGGTTTAGATATTGCTGTAGGTAATAATTTTGTTTTGAAAGAAGGATATGCATTAGGAACTTTCTTTGGAACCAAACCGCTTACAAGTATAGATCAGCTTGATTCTGAAGGTAACCGTATTATTGATCCTGCTGATGAAGCTAATTACTCTATTTCCAGCACAGGATATGTTGTTGATAACGCTTCAAAGGCGGTAGTTTTTGATGGTGAACAACAAGTAATTGGAGATCCAACTCCTGATTTTAACTTGTCATGGATAAATAATTTCAAAGTAGGGAAATTTTTAAATTTTGGATTTCAGATTGACTGGATAAAGGGAGGAGATATCTATAATCAAACAAAACAGTGGCAATATAGAGATATGATTCACGATGATGTTGACAATCCTGTAACCATTAACGGAGAAACTGGAGCTTGGGCGAACTATTATCAAAGTTTATATTCTACAAACGATCCTAATGGAGCTTTTGTTGAAGATGGATCATATATTAGGTTAAGAGATGTAAGTGTTACTATTAAACTTCAAGAAGTTCTTAAACTAAAATTCTTAGACGCGATTGATCTTACCCTTTCTGGAAGGAATTTATTAACAATTACTAATTATTCTGGGATGGATCCTGAAGCAGCTTCAGTAAGTAATGCGGATACATATACAAGAGGTCTTGATCAATATGCATTTCCAAACTTCAAATCGTTTAATGCTGCATTAAAAATTAATTTTTAATATCTTAAAATAACATACTATGAAAAAGATAATATATTTAATACTATTTGTTATTTCTCAGGTATTCTTCTTTGCATGTAAAGATGGAATGGACTTAGAAGTAATTAACAAGAATGAACCTACTTTAATTACTCTTGAAACTGAAAATGGAGTAATGGGTGCTGCTTTAGGAATTCATTGGCCATCTGACTATTGGAGATTTTGGTGGACAGTGCAAGGCTTTCATGAAATTATGGGCGATAATACTTATGTAGCGTGGGGTAATTATTCATGGCGTTGGGCTCAACAAAATACTTGGATTGACCTTGATGATGGAACAAGAGTTGCAGGAGGATCACAAGAAGAAGAGCTAACTAGTAGAAATACTAGGGGACAACAGTGGGATAATCCATTTCGTCCAGAATGGCAAGTTATGTATTATATGAATAATCAGGCAAATATGATACTTGATAAGCTTGAAACTACTGAATTTTCAGGCGATGCTGAAACTAAAAGAAGCACACTTAAAGCTTGGTGTTTATGGAATAAAGCTTTTGCTTATTCTAGGATTGGATCAATTTATAAATATGGTTTAATTGCTAATGAATATGGAGTTCTTAGCGATAATTATGTTGATCACGATGGTATGATTGTAGAAGCAAATAGATTATTTGATGAAGCAATTGTAATTCTTCAAGGATTGACCGATGGAGGTGCATATACATCAACACTTGGTAATTGCGTGCCATCTTATTGGCATGATGGAGGACTTCCTTCACCTCAAGAGTGGATAAGGTCCATTAATTCCTATAAGGCAAGAAATTTACTCGTGAATACTAGGGTAGCTGATATGACTCCTGCAGATTGGAATACAGTTCAAACTTTAGCAGATGCTGGAATTCAAGAAGGTGACGCATATTTTTATGTTTCAGATGATCCTGATTTATTAGCGGGATCTACAATGGCTGCTGAATTTGAATATGGATGGATGTTTGTAAGTGAAAGAATGGTACAGGATTTTAAACCTGGTGATGATCGATTTACAAGGAACTTTGTACAAACTGTAGCTGAGATTAATGTACGAAGCAGGGGAATTCAATTTGGTAGTGAGTGGGCCTTAGTTTCTGATGGTGATTATTCTACCTTAGAATTTGGATTAATCAAATATGCAGTTGGAGTTAGTTATGAAGAAAATGAATTGATGCTTGCCGAAGCTAAAATTAATAGTGGTGATATTGATGGTGGACTTGCTCATATTGACGCTGTAAGACAATATCAAAATGCTCAGTTAGCTGATGTCGCAAATACAGGTTTAACACTTGCTCAAGCAAAAGAAGAGCTAAGAAGAGAAAGAAGAATAGGCTTATATACAAGAGGTTTGGCATTTTATGATGCCAGACGTTGGGGAGTAATTGACGATGTATCTGCTGGCGGTGGAAGAACTGGATGTTGGGTATGGGCTGATGATGGTACAAAAAATACAAATGCTACATTTAATTATAATTATATGTCGTACTGGGATGTGCCAGCTAATGAAACTGATTTTAATCCTATAACTGGGGTTGTAGCTTCGGATATTACAAGTTCAAAGGATTCAAATATTAAGTAAATAAAACTAAAAAATAAAAATGAAATAAGCTGTCTGATTTTAGGCAGCTTATTTTTTATCAAGAAATTATTTGGAAATATTTTTTAATTTTTGAATTGTATTGATTTGATTATCAGAACTGAAAATATAATTGCCAACAACCAATACATCACATCCTGCATCAATCAGAATTTTAGCATTTGAATTATCAACTCCGCCATCAATCTCAATTAATGAATTAGAATTTTTTTCAAGGATAAGTTTTTTTAATTCTTTGATTTTTTCAATTGAGTTTGGAATAAACTTTTGACCTCCAAAGCCCGGATTAACAGACATAATCAATACCAGGTCAACATCGGCAATTATATCTTTTAAAAGGTGAACAGGTGTATGTGGATTTAAACTTACTCCGGCTTTCATCCCTTTCGATTTAATATTCTGAACGGTACGATGCAAATGATTACATGCTTCAAAATGCACAGTTAAAATATCAGCACCGGCTTTATAAAAGTCTTCAATATATCTGTCTGGATCAACAATCATTAAATGAACATCTAATGGTTTTTTAGCATGTTTTTTAATGTATTTAATTACCGGAAATCCAAAGGAAATGTTTGGAACAAACACTCCATCCATAATATCCAGATGAAACCAATCAGCTTCACTTTTGTTAATCATCTCAATATCGCGCTGAAGATTTCCAAAATCTGCTGATAATAAAGAAGGTGAAATTAAATGTGCCATTCTTATTGCTTGTTATTTAAACTGTAAAAATAAATAAAAAAAGGAAACCGAGAGGCTTCCTTTAAAATTATCCTAGATAGGTTTTTAATATTTTGCTGCGTGTTGTATGTTTTAATCTTTTTATTGCCTTTTCCTTTATTTGCCTTACTCTTTCGCGAGTTAAATTAAATTCTTCCCCAATTTCTTCAAGGGTGTAGGGATGTTTTCCGTTTAATCCAAAATATAAGCGAATAATATTTGCTTCTCGTTCAGTTAAAGAAGATAGGGCTCTTTCAATTTCTTTTCTTAACGAATCGTTTAGTAAAGTTCCATCCGGACTGGGATTATCTTTGCTAAGAAGAACCTCGTACATATCACCATCTTCACCATCAGTAAGTGGTGCATCCATTGACACGTGGCGACCGGCACTTCTCATGGCCTCTTTAATATCATTGGGGGCAAGTTCAATAGCATTGGAAATCTCTTCAACAGAGGGTTCTCGTTCAAACTTTTGCTCTAAATCCGATAAAGCTTTATTAATTTTATTTATCGATCCAATTTTGTTTAAGGGTAAACGAACAATCCTGGCTTGTTCTGCAAGAGCCTGAAGAATAGATTGTCTGATCCACCATACCGCATACGAAATAAATTTAAAACCACGTGTTTCATCAAATCGTTTTGCTGCTTTTATTAATCCGAGATTTCCTTCATTAATAAGATCAGGTAAGCTTAATCCTTGATTTTGATATTGTTTTGAAACAGATACTACAAATCTTAAGTTCGCTTTTATTAGTCTTTCAAGTGCTTGATTGTCACCATTGCGAACCTTTCGGGCCAATTCAACTTCCTCTTCAGCCGATAAAAGATCAACTTTCCCTATTTCGTGAAGATACTTATCTAACGAGGCAGTTTCTCGATTAGTAACCTGCTTAATGATTTTTAACTGTCTCATTTTGGGGCCCCTGGACTGTTAGCTTAATTAATACGGTGTTTTCCTTATGATTGTTTCAATTGAGTTCAAATATGTAAATAAAAATCTTTACAATAAAATTTTTTATTACTAATTTTAAGTAATTATTGTGATTTATCAGATTTTTTTAAAAAAAACACGAACTTTTTTTGGTAATTCTAAGTAAATCTGTAATATTGCATTGATTTTCCATAAAGGATAAATAATTCTCCTGCAGTAAAAATCAATCAGTTTACTTACTTATCAATGAAATATATTCAATAAATATTATTATATCATTTAATTTCCTATATACATAAAACAATGTACGACATTCTTGAATTGAATAAGAAGCTAGTTTCTGATTTAAGAGAAATAGCTAAAGAATTGCAAATTAAAAAAGTTGAGTCATTAAAAAAACAGGATTTGATCTACAAAATCCTTGACCAACAAGCAATAAATGCTACAACTGAAGTAAAAACAGAAAAAAAACCTATCATTCGAAAACGTATTCTGGATAAAACAAAACATTCGTTGAATTCTTCGCCAAAGACAGAATCTAAATCTCCCCATGATAGATTTGAAAGAGAAGAAAAAAGGGTGATTCCTAAACCAATGAATGAAATTAAAGAAGAAAAAGCTGAAACTCACATTGAAGCTAGCACTGATGAGTTTAATACTAACCATGAGCAGAAAAATTCTTCTGAAAGAAGCGATACGTTTAAAAAGAAAACTCTCCACCGACCCGACAAAGAAAATTTTCATAAAAGACCACATGAAAAGCGAAATGATAAATCGTATGAGTTTGATGGGATAATTACAAATTCGGGAGTTTTAGAAATAATGCCCGATGGTTATGGATTTTTAAGATCTTCGGAATACAATTATTTAAATTCACCTGATGATATTTATGTATCTCAATCGCAAATTAAATTGTTTGGTTTAAAAACCGGAGATACTGTTGAAGGCACAATTCGTCCTCCAAAAGAAGGAGAAAAATATTTCCCTTTAATTAAAGTTGAAAAAATAAATGGACGAAGTCCTGATTATATCCGCGATAGAGTTCCTTTCGACTATCTAACGCCATTGTTTCCGGAAGAAAAGTTTACTTTAAACAATAATCAGAATGATAAACTATCAACGCGTATTATTGATATGTTTACTCCCATCGGTAAAGGACAACGTGGATTAATTGTTGCTCAGCCAAAAACAGGTAAAACTGTATTACTAAAAGATATAGCTAATGCTATTGCTGCAAATCATCCGGAAGTATTCATGATCGTTCTTTTAATTGACGAAAGGCCTGAAGAAGTTACCGATATGGCACGAAGTGTAAATGCAGAAGTGATTTCATCAACATTTGATGAACCAGCTGAAAGACACGTTCGTGTTGCAAATATAGTTCTTGAAAAAGCAAAGAGATTGGTTGAGTGTGGCCATGATGTAGTTATTTTATTAGATTCAATAACCCGTTTAGCAAGAGCTTATAATACAGTTTCTCCAGCCTCTGGTAAAGTATTGTCAGGTGGTGTTGATGCAAATGCATTGCACAAGCCAAAACGTTTCTTTGGTGCTGCTCGAAATATTGAAGAAGGTGGTTCTTTAACTATAATTTCTACTGCATTAACCGAAACCGGTTCAAAAATGGACGAAGTTATTTTCGAAGAATTTAAAGGTACAGGAAATATGGAGCTTCAGCTTGATCGTAAACTTTCCAATAAGCGAATTTACCCTGCTGTTGATATTACTGCTTCGAGTACACGTCGTGAAGATTTATTAATTGAACAAGGGATGTTACATAAGATATGGATTTTACGTAACTATTTAACAGATATGAATTCAGTTGAAGCTATGGAATTTTTACGTGATCGATTAGTAAAAACAAAAACAAACGAAGAGTTCATTATTTCGATGAATGACTAAATGTTTCACAACACATATTATTCAAAATGCGGATTTGTATCCGCATTTTTTATTTGTGTATTAGAGAGATAAGAAGTTATTTGAAATTAAAATGAATAAGTCCTTCAGTAGTGGATTTTACATAATAAGAATATCATAAATAAGATTTTTGTTATATTTTTGTAGTTCCAAAAAATAAGTTAATTATCTTTTAATAAATAAATTAAGGAGTTAGAAATGTCAAAAAACAAGAAATTTATAACTTGCGACGGTAACTATGCAGCAGCACATGTGGCTTATATGTTTAGTGAAGTGGCAGCAATTTATCCGATTACTCCTTCTTCAACTATGGCAGAATATGTTGATGAATGGGCCTCTTTCGGACGTAAAAATATCTTTGGAGATCAGGTTAAGGTAGTTGAAATGCAGTCGGAGGGTGGTGCAGCAGGTGCTGTTCACGGTTCATTGCAAGCGGGTGCATTAACTACAACTTTTACAGCTTCACAGGGTTTATTATTAATGATTCCTAATATGTATAAAATTTCTGGTGAATTATTGCCAGGCGTTTTTCACGTAAGTGCACGAAGTTTAGCTGCTCAGGCTCTTTCAATTTTCGGTGATCATAGTGATGTTATGAGTACAAGACACACTGGTTTTGCCATGTTAGCAACTGGTAGTGTTCAGGAAATTATGGACATTGCAGGTATTGCTCATCTTGCATCAATAAAATCAAGAATTCCGTTTTTGCATTTCTTTGATGGTTTCAGAACTTCTCATGAAATTCAAAAAGTTGAATATTTTGAAAATGAGGACCTGGCTAAGTTACTTGATTATGAAGCATTACAGAAATTCAGAGATGGAGCACTAAATCCAGAGCATCCTGTTACTCGTGGTACAGCGCAGAATCCGGATATTTATTTCCAATCACGTGAAGCTGCAAATATATTCTACGATCCAATTCCTGATTTAGTTGAATCATATATGCAGGAAATTACAAAATTAACTGGTCGTGAATATCATCCATTTACATATTATGGACCTGAAGATGCTGAAAATATTATCGTAGCAATGGGTTCAATTACTTCAACTATTAAAGAAGTAATTGATTACAAATTAGCTAAAGGTGAAAAAGTTGGTTTAATCTCAGTTCATCTATATCGACCATTTTCTGAGAAATATTTCATGAAAGTTCTTCCAAAATCAGTTAAACGTATTTCTGTTTTAGATAGAACGAAAGAACCAGGAGCTAACGGAGAACCATTATATCTTGATATTAGAGAATTATTCTATGGAAAAGAGAAAGCGCCAATGGTTATTGGAGGCCGATATGGATTAAGCTCAAAAGATACAACTCCTTCTCACATTATTTCAGTATATGATAATTTAGCTATGGCTGAACCTAAAAATCATTTTACTGTAGGTATTGTTGATGATGTTAAATTCTTATCCTTACCAATATTACCTGAAATCAGCGTTGTACCAAAAGGTACTTTCGAAGGTAAATTTTATGGTTTAGGTTCTGACGGAACAGTTGGAGCAAATAAAAACTCAATTAAAATTATTGGTGACTCAACAGATAAATATGCACAAGCTTATTTTGCATACGATTCTAAAAAATCAGGTGGTATTACAGTTTCTCACCTCCGTTTTGGGGATAAAGAAATTCGTTCGCCTTATTTAGTTGGAACACCTGATTTCGTTGCATGCCACGTTCCTTCATATTTAGATAAATATGATATGTTAAGAGGTATTAAAAAAGGTGGTACTTTCTTACTAAATAGTATTTGGGATGCTGAAGAAACCAAAAATCATTTCCCTGATGAAATGAAAAAAGTTTTAGCTGAAAAAGAAATCAAATGTTACATAATAAACGCAACTAAGATTGCTGATGACATTGGTTTGGGTAATAGAACAAATACAATATTACAATCTGCATTCTTTAAAATATCAAATGTAATTCCTTACGAGCAAGCAGTTGATCAAATGAAGAAAGCTATCGTTAAGTCTTACGGCAGAAAAGGAGAAGATGTTGTTAAAATGAATAAAGCTGCTGTTGATCGTGGTGGTGATGTTGAGGAAATCAAAATCCCCGTTGAATGGAAAAATATTGAAATAAAAGCAAAAAAAGACGATAGAAATATTCCTGATTTTATTAAGAATGTTGTTGAACCTATCAATGCTCAAAAGGGGGATGATCTTCCTGTAAGTGCATTTGTTGGAAGAGAAGATGGTACTTTCCCGGCAGGAACTACGGCTTATGAAAAACGTGGTATTGCTGTTACGGTGCCAGAATGGATTCCTGAAAATTGTATTCAGTGTAATCAGTGTGCATATGTTTGTCCTCACGCAGTAATTCGTCCTTTCTTATTAACAGAAGAAGAAGTGGCAAATGCTCCTAAAGGTACTGAGGTTATTACAGGAACAGGTGGTACAAAAGAATATAAGTTCAGAATGCAGGTAAGTCCACTGGATTGTACAGGTTGTGGAAACTGCGAAGATGTTTGTCC
The DNA here is from genome assembly GCA_003446015.1 of Bacteroidales bacterium. Taxonomy (GTDB): domain Bacteria; phylum Bacteroidota; class Bacteroidia; order Bacteroidales; family UBA12077; genus UBA12077. Next base: position 75,792 of record DMBU01000068.1, read on the forward strand.
TGCTAAAACAAAAGCGTTGGTAATGAAACCTTTGGAAACTCAATTGGTTGAAAACGAACGTTGGGATTATATGCATAATAAGGTTGGTTATAAAGACACTGTTTTACAAAAAGATAAGAGTGTTAAAAATAGCCAGTTTGCTCAACCTTTATTTGAGTTTAGCGGTGCTTGCGCTGGTTGTGGAGAAACTCCTTATATTAAAACAATCACACAATTATTTGGAGATCGAATGATGGTTGCAAATGCAACAGGATGTTCTTCAATTTACGGTGGTTCTGCTCCAGCTACTCCTTATTGTGAAAATAAGGATGGTAAAGGTCCTGCCTGGGCAAACTCATTATTTGAAGACAATGCTGAATATGGATTAGGTATGCATGTTGGTGTTGAAAAACTTAGATCAAGAATAGCAGAAAAAATGAATGCATCAATGAATGATGTATCTGCTAATACTCAAACTGCATTTAAAGAGTGGATTGAAAACATGTTTAAGGCAGAAGAATCGAGAGTAGCATCTGAAAAAGTTATTGAAGCATGTAAAAAAGAAAAGAACCCAATTGCAAAAGATATATTAGCTCTTGAGCAGTATCTAATTAAAAAATCTACCTGGATATTTGGGGGTGATGGTTGGGCTTACGATATTGGATATGGTGGATTAGATCATGTTCTGGCATCTGGTGAAGATGTAAACGTTCTTGTGTTAGATACGGAAGTTTATTCAAATACAGGAGGTCAGGCATCTAAATCAACTCCAATTGGTGCTGTTGCTAAATTTGCCGCTGCAGGTATGCGAACACGTAAAAAAGATTTGGGTATGATGGCCATGTCGTACGGATATGTTTACGTTGCACAGGTTGCAATGGGAGCAAGCCAAAATCAGTATTTTAAAGCTATTAAAGAAGCTGAAGCTTATCCGGGACCATCATTGATCATTGCTTATGCGCCTTGTATTAATCACGGATTAAGATTAGGAATGGGTAAAACTCAATTGGAATCTAAATTAGCTGTTGAGGCTGGATACTGGCATAATTACCGATTCAATCCTTTATTAGAGGCTGAAGGTAAAAATCCATTTGAACTAGATTCGAAAGAACCAGAATGGGATAAATTTCAGGATTTCCTAAAGAGCGAAGTACGCTACACTTCATTGAAGAAATCGTTCCCAGCTGAAGCTGATGTATTATTTAGGCAAGCTGAAAATGATGCTAAATGGAGATATAATAACTATAAAAAATTAGCTTCAAACTAGAACTTTAGTAATAATAAATAAAGAAAAGCAGGACTTATAGTTCTGCTTTTCTTATTTAAAATCAATTTATATTATAACTTGTTTTTTAATGTTTAGATTAAGTAATATTAATTATTTATAATATCTTTTAATATGACTTTTTTAGAATTTGTTGTTATTTCTAGAATATTTTTATTCTTAGAATTTAATGTTACGGGAATAATCTCAGTATCATCTTTAAGTATTAATACATTTAAATAGTTTGTTTGTATCACAAACGGATTTGCTGTTAATGCCCAGTATTCATCATTAATATTAAATTTAAAAAGAACACTTATATTTTCTCTTTCAGTAGAAAATATATCGCTGCTTTCATTTATGGATAGATCTCCATGGTGGTGTTGGTCCAATATATAATTATTTGAGTCATAAAATGAACTTACATATATTAGGTTAAAAGACGAGTTGTTTTTGACTTGATAAGCAGTTGATTGTTTAATAAAAATCTGTTTAGTAAACTCATCATGTCCTACATCATTTTTAGCAATTAATTTGACATTATAATTCCCACCAATTTTAAATAAATGAGAAGGGTTTTCTTCCGTTGATGTTTGTCCATCGTCAAAGTCCCATAAAAGTTCATCTGCATGTATAGATAAATCTATAAACGAAATAGTGCAAGGTGAAGTAAGTTCTCTATCAGGGCATGAAAATTCTGCTGTAGGAGATGGAGAAGGTTCTTCATCTGAACAAAAGGTAAATACAAAAAGGGAAATCATAAATAAAAGGTAATTTTTTCTCATTTTTTTAATTTTTTAGGTTTTAGAAATAAATATGAATTTATATTTATTTTTTGAAATCCCAAATTACATTTAAATTTAAATTAGCTTCTGTTTATTTTTTATTTAATAAAACCGGTAAAATATTAAACAAGATTTGAACTAAAATTTAAAATACTTGTTATAAATATTAAAGAAATAAACGTTAAACTAAAACCCCCGAATTGTATGGCAGATTTAAGTACCACCTATATGGGATTAAAATTGAAGAATCCTATTATTGCCGGTTCATCAAATTTAGCTTTAGACATTAGAAATGTTAAAGCTATGGAAGAAGCTGGTATTGGAGCAATTGTTTATAAATCTTTATTCGAAGAACAGGTTAATTTTGAATCAGCCGACTTAGATGAAGATTTGCAGGCATATAATGACAGGCATGCTGAAATGACCAAGATTTATCCTGAAATGAAACATGCAGGTCCGAAAGATTTTTTATTACAACTTAAAAAAATTAAGGAAAATACTTCAGTTCCTTTAATTGCCAGTATTAATGCTATTTATGAAGAGACATGGGTTGAGTATGCAAAGTTAATAGAAGAAACAGGGGTGGATGCTTTAGAAATTAATTTGTATAAAACACCTAAACATTTCGAAGATACAGGTGAAAGTCTTGAAAAAAGAAAATTAGAAATTATAAAAGCTGTGAGAAAGGCGGTTAAGATACCTGTTGCAGTTAAATTAAGCCCCTTTTATAGTGGACTTCTTAATTTTATCTCCGAAGTTGATAAGACAGGAATTAATGGTTTGGTGCTGTTTAATAAATTGTTTGAACCAGAAATCGATATTAATGAAGAAAAACCATTGTTCCCTTTTAACTTAAGTAATAAAGGAGATCATAGATTGCCACTGCGGTACGCAGGATTGTTGCATGGAAATGTAAAAGCTGATATTTGTAGCTCATCTGGAATCTTTGATGGGGATGATGTTATTAAGATGTTGTTAGCTGGTGCCGATACCGTTCAGGTTGTGAGTACACTGTATAAAAATAAAATTGGCCATATTACAACTATTGTAAATCGATTAGAGGAATGGATGGATAATAAAGGCTATAAAACAATCAATGATTTTAAAGGGAAATTATCACGAAAAAAATGTAATGATCCATATGTTTATTTAAGAGCGCAATATGTTGATATTTTACTTAATAGTTCGGACAAATTGCTAAAGAAATTTCCTGTAATATAATACGTAAAAGATGTTGTCCTAAAATGAACGTTTTTGCTACGAAGGCTCAAAGACACGAAATTTTACAAAGTGTTAATTTGCTGTAAACATTGCTTTGTGATTCTTTGAGCCTTTGTCCCGATTATTATTGGGATAGTGGCTAATTTTCATTAAATCTTCTTGGATACTACCTTTTTTATTTAAGAACCTCTCGTTTTAGGTAAGGCGTATAATCTTTAACTATTTGCTGATATTTTTCATTAAATAGTTTTGATGATATAATGAAATCGGCAGAAGAACGGTTGCTAGCCATTGGTATATTGTATAAAACAGCAATACGTAATAAGGCTTTTACATCAACATCATGAGGTTGAGGTTCCATTGGATCCCATAGAAAAATTAGTAAATCTATTTCTTCGGTTGCAATTAAGGCACCCAATTGTTGATCACCTCCTAAAGGTCCTGATTTTAATTTTTTAATCTTTTTATTGGGTTTATTATCTTCTCTTAGTTTTTTATTTAATAATTTCTCAATTAAGGTACCTGTTGTTCCTGTGCAAGTTAATTCATGTTTTACAAGAGTTTCCCAGTTCCATTCTACCCAGTCCAAAAGATCTTTTTTCCTATTATCATGAGCTACAAGTGCTATTCGTTTTCTTTTCTCCATTTTAAAACTAATTTAAGATTTACATTTTACTTTAATCTGACAATAACATCGCCTTTAGAAACCATATCTCCATGTTGGAAAAATATTTCATCAACTTCACCATCGTAATCCGATACTATTTCATCATAAGTATAATTATTTTCAATGTAGCAGATGCGTTGTCCTTTTTTTACAATATTACCCAATTCTACCGCTTGTTCTTCAATAAAATAGTTTAAGTTATAAAAAATTCTTCCCATATAAGGTGATGCAATGTCTTTTTTAGAAGGGTCGGCTTTAACATGTCCTGTGCCAATGGGTTTATTGATTTCTTCACGAATTTTTTGAAGTTCTTCGTTAAATCGTTGCTTTGCAATCCCCGATTTAAAATCCTGATATTGTCGTTCATGCATCGCGAATTCAAACAGTTCTTCATCATCCTGGCCTGTGTCCCAACCATTTTCTACCATTTCATTTCTGAATTTATCGAGCTCGTTGGGATAGTTATCTTGAGGTATTCCTGTGTAAAACTCTTTTCCCTGGCTCTTTGCTATTTCAATAATTTGAGGATCCAGATTCCCGGGTAATTTACCTGCCTTTCCAATGATCATATCCCAGGCATTATTATCAATGATAGAGAATTTCTCTTTTCCCTGAATCTCTTGCATTACATTAAGCAAAGCTATGTTCTTAACATATTGGCTAAAAGGCGTAACCAGGGGTGGATTCCCTAGTTTTGGCCAAATATCAATGACCTCATCAAATAATTTTACTAAAAGATCATCTTCCGTTAACTTTTCTTTTCCACTGGCTTCCAAAGTCTGATTTAAACCCTGTTGAACACCCTTTAAATCAGCCATCATACTTCCCATCATCCCACCTGGCAATCCTGGCTGTACAAGCAAAGATGACATATAACGATTTTTTGGATTTATAAAATAGCCTAAAAAATCATCTATGAATTCCTGATTTAATGCTCGGGCCTTCATATATGCTTTCATATTTATCTCAGGCACCTTAAATCCGGCATCTTTAAGCATTGCCTGTATAGTAATAACATCAGGATGAACCATTCCCCAAGATAAAGGCTCCATGGCTACGTCAACATATTCGGCACCAGCTTTTGCCACCTCCAGTATTGATGCAACAGAAAATCCCGGACCTGAATGTCCATGATATTGAACTAAAATATGAGGATATTTATCTTTGATGTTGCTAACAAGTTTTCCTAAAGTTACCGGACGGCCAATACCAGCCATATCTTTTAAACATATCTCATCAGTTCCATATTCTACGGCTTTATCAACAACTCCCATGAAATACTTAATAGTATGTATTTCAGAATGAGTGATACTTAATGTTGCCTGCGAAATCATTCCTGCTTCTTTGGCATATTTTATGGAAAGTTCAAGGTTACGGTGATCGTTTAATCCGCAAAACGAACGCGCAATATCAACGCCCTGAGCTTTTTTAACTTTATACATTAACTTCCTGATATCAGCAGGAACCGGGTACATTCTGATTCCATTCAAAGCCCTTTCAAGCATGTGAGTCTGAATTCCCGCTTCATTAAACGGCTTGGTCCATTCTCTGACAGCTTTATTAGGGTTTTCTCCATACAATAAATTTACTTGCTCGAAGGCTCCACCATTGGTTTCAATTCTCGAGAAACAACCCATATCAATAATTACAGGAGCTATTTTTTTTAGCTGATCAACACGAGGTACATATTTCCCTGATGATTGCCACATATCCCGATATACTAAACTAAATTTGATTTCTTTGCTCATATACAAATTTGCAATTCGTTAAAAAAATGTATTCTATTAAAATAGAAATGAATGTTTATTAAATATCTAAGAGAATATATTGCTTATCAAATTTAACGAAAAATACCATGCTGCTATATGTTTTAAAACTTAAGTAATACAAGCAGTTTGTTAATGTTTTGAAAATCATTTGAAAATATCTTAAATGTTATAAATCATAATTTAAATTATACAAGGTATAAAAAATTGAAAACATGATAACAGAATTACATGCATGTATTTTAAAGTTGATTGGTTTTAATTAGATAATAATATTTTAACTTTGTGCTTTAAAATTAAATTTAATACCATGGGAAGAGTCCTGGCAATTGATTATGGTAGAAAAAGGGTTGGCATAGCTGTAACAGATCCTTTACAAATTATAGCAAATTCTTTAACTACAGTTCATTCCAAGGATATATGGACTTTCCTGGCTGAGTATCTTGGAAAGGAAGATGTAGAATGTATAGTTGTAGGATACCCAAAACAAATGAACAATCAGGCTTCCGAAGCTGTTAGATTCATTAATCCGTTTTTGAAAAAATTAACAAAAACTTATCCTGATATGGAAGTGAAAATTGTTGATGAAAGATTTACATCAAAAATGGCACATCAAACAATGATAGATGCTGGTTTAAGAAAAAAAGCAAGACAAAATAAAGCTCTTGTTGATACAATAAGTGCAACAATTATTTTACAATCATATTTAGAACAAAAATCAAAATATTAAAATGATTTATCCAATAGTAGTTTACGGTTCGCCGGTTTTAAGAAAAGTTGCCCAGGAAATAGATAAAGATTATCCTTTACTAAAAGATTTTATTGATGACATGTGGGAAACAATGTATGTTTCCGACGGATTAGGCCTGGCTGCTCCTCAGGTTGGGAAATCAATACGTTTATTTGTTATTGATGGTGCTCCGCTTGAAGAGGATGATCCTAATTTAAAAGATTTTAAAAAAGTATTTATAAATGCCAAAATAATAGAAAAATCGAGCGAGGAAATTACAATCAACGAAGGTTGTTTAAGTATTCCACTTTTAAGAGAGGAAGTAATCCGACCTGAAAAAGTGAGATTAGAGTATTATGATGAGAATTTCAATTTTCATGATGAATGGTTCGAAGGAATGGCGGCTCGGGTAATTCAACATGAATATGATCATACGGAAGGTATTATGTTTACGGATAAAGTTGCACCCTTAAAAAAGCGATTACTTAAAGGAAAGCTTCTTGCTATTTCAAAAGGCAAATTTAAGGTCGATTATAAAACTAAATTACCCAGGTAATACGATCAAAACATTTTATCAGCCTCATAGGAATTCTATGGGGCTTTTCTTTTAAACTTTTCAAGAATTTACAAGTCTAAAATTTGCAATATTGAACACTCTTTGTACTTAAATGTTTGTAAATTTATATACTTAGCGGATCAAAATGATACTAACCAAATTCAAATAAAGATGAATATTATTATGCGCAATCGTTTCAATTTACAAGCAAAGCTTGTACAAATTTTTTTAGTTGTTTTTTTACTTTCTTCAACTAATATTTATGCAAAAAAGGAGGAACCCAAGAAAGAAGAAGATCCTATTAATTCAGGAATTTTAAGTGGCTTGAAATTCAGAAGTCTTGGTCCTGCATACGCATCAGGACGTATTGCAGATTTTGCGGTAGATCCTAACAATCCTACAGAATTTTATGTGGCGGTTGCCTCAGGTAACATTTGGAAGACAGTTAATAATGGTATCACATTTAAACCTGTTTTTGATGCTTATGGATCATATTCAATTGGTAGTTTGTCCATGGATCCAAAAAATAAAAATGTTGTATGGGCTGGTACAGGAGAAAATAATCATCAACGTGCTTTGGGTTATGGAGATGGAATTTATAAATCTGTTGATGGAGGTGAATCATGGGAAAATAAGGGACTCAAAGATTCAAGACATATCGGAATGATTGCAATTGACCCAACTAACTCCGATGTTGTATATGTTGCTGCTGAGGGATCTGCCTGGGGCCCGGGGGGTGAAAGAGGCTTATATAAAACTACCGATGGTGGAAAAACTTGGAATAAAGTTTTAAATATAAGTGAGAATACTGGTGTAAATAATGTTCTTTTAGATCCAAGAAACTCAGATATTATTTATGTTACAACAGAACAACGTCGTCGACATGTGCACACAAAAATTGGAGGAGGTCCTGAGTCTGGCGTTCAAAAATCAACGGATGGTGGTAAATCGTGGAAAGTTATTGAGTCAGGACTTCCGGAAGTTGATAAAGGTGGTATGGGAATTGCAATTTCTCCAGTCAATCCTGATTATTTGTATTTAATAGTTGAGGCCGCTGAAGACCATAGTGGCTTTTATCGATCAACCAATAGAGGCGAATCCTGGGAGAAAATGAGTGATCATGCTTCAAGTGGACAATATTATAACGAAATTTATTGCGATCCTGTCGATGTTAATAAAGTTTTTTCAGTTGAAACAGTTTCTAAGGTAACCTATGATGGTGGAAAAACATGGAAAAATTTAGGTATAGATGAGCGTCATGTTGATGATCATGCACTTTGGATTGATCCGAATAATACAAAACATTGGATGATTGGTGGTGATGGTGGAATATATATTACCTATGATGATGGAGCTAATTACCGTCATGTTTCGAACTTACCAGTAACACAATTTTATCGGGTAGGTGTAGATTATGATTTCCCGTTCTACAATATCACCGGGGGTACTCAGGATAACAATAGTTGTGTTGGACCTTCGCGAACAACCAGTAAAGATGGTATTGCAAGCGAAGATTGGACTACAACTGTTGGTGGAGATGGATTTTGGGCTCAGATTGACCCTGAAGATCCAAATATTGTTTACAATGAGTCGCAATATGGTAACGTCTCACGATACGACAAAAAAAGTGGTGAAGAACTTTATATCAGACCCGAACCCGGTAAAGGTGAATTAACATATAAATGGAACTGGAATGCTCCTTTTATAATAAGCCCTCATAAACACACACGTCTTTATATGGCTGCCAATTTTATTTTTAAAAGTGACGATCGTGGTGAAACCTGGGAGGTTATAAGTGAAGATTTAACGGCCAATATTGATAGAAATACCTGGCCTGTAATGGGTAAATACTGGAGTGCTGATGCTGTTCAAAAGGATGTTTCAACTTCATTATACGGTATGGTAATTTCTCTTGTTGAATCACCGGTAAAGGAAGGTCTGATCTATGCAGGTACTGATGATGGTGTTATATCTGTTACTGAAGATGGAGGTAATAACTGGAGAAAAATAGTGACATTCCCTGGTATTCCTGCCAACACATATGTAAGCGATATATTCGCTTCACGATACGATGAAAATATTGTTTATGCTTCTTTTGACAATCGCAAACGAGATGATTTTAAACCTTATCTATTAATAAGTAAGGATAAAGGAAAAAGCTGGAGTCAAATAACAACAGGCTTCCCTGAGAATGGTACAATACATACCATCGAACAGGATCATATAGAGAAAGATCTTTTATTTGCAGGAACTGAATTTGGTGCATTCTTCTCATACAATGGAGGGCAGAAGTGGGTTCAGCTAAAAGCAGGATTGCCAACAATTGCAGTCAGAGATATGGTAATTCAGACAAGAGAAAACGATTTGGTTTTGGCAACATTTGGTAGAGGCTTTTATGTTTTAGATGATTATACTCCATTACGAGAAGTTAAAAATCCGTTAGTTGAAAAAAATGCTCATCTGTTTCCTATTAAAGATGCCTTATTGTATGTTCAAACAAGTAAAAAATATGGGCAGGGAGCAACTTATTTCACTTCACCAAATCCGGAATTTGGCGCAACTTTCACATATTATCTAAAAGAACTTCCAAAAACTGATAGGGTAAAACGACAAGAAAAGGAAAAGGATTTGTTTAAAGATGGAAAACCAATTCCGCAACCAACATGGAGAGAATTAGAATTAGAAGCTAAGGAAACTAATCCTTATTTAATTTTTACAATTAAAGATGAAGATGGTTATGTTATTAAAAAAATCAATAAACAAGCTTCAAAAGGAATAAATAGAATTAACTGGGATTTAGAGTATTCAGGTACTTTCCCAACAAATTTGACAAATGATAAATTTGACCCTACAGGAAAGAATAATGGTTTATGGCTTGTATTACCAGGAAAATATTTGGTTTCAGTTTCTATGTACGAAAAGGGAGAGGTTAAAGAATTAATAGCTGATCAAGCGTTTAATGTCATTCCGCTTAATAATACAACACTTCCGGCAACTGACCGCAAAGCGATGGTTCAGTTCCAACGAAATGTATCAGAATTGATCAGAGTTATGGCTGGAGCAGTAGATTTTAACGAAGAATTAATTGAGAAAGTTAATTATTTGAAACAGGCAATAGTTATAACTCCGGGGGCGAATCATGAATTATTAAAAGAGGCGGAGAAAATTGAAAAAGAACTGGATGAAATTCTATTCAGATTTAATGGGATTAAACCTAAAGCGAGTGATGAAGAAATTCCTCCTCAGCAGGTACCATTAACTAACAGGTTGCAGTATATACTATGGGGACAATCAGGTTCTACATCGAATATTACAGCTACAAGCAAAATGGCGTATGAAATTATTCAGGAAGAACTTCCTGCAATAATCGAAAGACTTAAGGTGCTTGCAACAGTTGATATAAAAAATCTGGAAAATAAAATTGAAAATGTAAAAGCTCCATGGACACCTGGAAGAATTCCGGTAATTAAATAAATGAACAATTTTAATTCATAAAATGTTAGAACCAGGGACTAATTATTCCTGGTTTTTTTTTATATTTGATTAACGTCATAATTTCGGTGATAAAGGTCCTAAATTATTTTTTTAAAGAAGAAACTATGCTATCATCAGAGCGTATATTTGCATAGATAATTGTAACAGATAAAAATAATTTTATTAAATTTAAGGAGATGAAAAAAATTAAATTGATATTAGTGGCATTTGCCTTGGTTTTATTGTGCGGAGCTTGCCATATGAATGATAAATGCCCTGCATATGCTGATAATTCTGTTGTTGAAGAGAATAATGTATAGATTTCTTTTTGTTATTATTTTTTTTTAGATTTGGTCACCTGATTTATTTTAAATAAATGTAAATAAGTTTTAATTATAACTAAACTATTATGAAGAAGATTATTGTAGCCGCTTTATTTTCACTCTTTGTTCTTGCAATGTTAAGTTCTTGCAAAAGTAAGGATTGTCCTGCTTATGGGCAAACTGAGGTTGAGCAAGCAGAGATTAACGGATAATAAAGATTATTATTTGTAAATAATTACAGGAATATTGAGTTAAAACTCATAATCTGTCTCAAAATTGTTACTTTTACTCTTGAGACAGTTTTTTTATTTTATGAACCTAAAATTTCCCCTTTTAGTAATCATTATTTTAATTCTTTCCATTAATGCATATTGTCAGGATATTCCAGAGGATATGCCAAAAATTTTTTATCGAAACGAAAAGACTTTAGGTCTGCAAATAAATACAAATGGTTGGGGCTTAGGATATCGCTTCGGAGATCGAATTAATTATTTCGAAAAAAGAAATTACGAAATTGATTTATCATTAATTAAGCACTCTAAGGAAATTAAATCTTCATCGTTTTTTTTAACTAATGAATCCTTTGTTTTTGGAAAGCTGAATTATGTCTTCGATTTACGTGCCGGATATGGAAAGCAGAATGAAATGTTTAGTAAAAGAGACCCGGGGAGTGTCGCTATTCGTTATTTTTATTCAATCGGACCTTCGGTAGCATTATTAAAACCAATTTATTATGAAATCTTATATCCCGTTAACGATAGCACTTATGGTATACGAAAAGAAAAGTTTAACCCTGATATCCACACTTCTGGTGATATAAGTGGGAAATCATCTTTTTTTGATGGAATTGATGAGATTAAATTGGTGCCTGGTGCTTATTTAAAAGCAGGCATAAACTTTGAGTTCAGCCAAACAGAGACAATAATTCACGCTCTGGAAGCAGGTGTCATGATTCAGGCCTATTTAAACAGTCTGGAAATTATGGCAGTAGATGACAATCAGCAATTTTATTTTACCTTGTTTGTAAGTTATCGTTTTGGGAAAATTGTAAATGCACAAGAAATATCAGAATCTTATTTGAAGAAACGAAAGAAAAAATTAAGAATATTTAACTGGTTATAATTCCGTATTTGAATCATTTTTCAGTAATTATTTAGATTAATTCTTTCTAATTTCTTGATGAAATCCTTTTAAATCTATAATTTTGATCTCATAAATTAATTCTCACCTTTAAACAACTAAAAAAATGTCAAAAATAAAAGTTGCTATTAACGGTTTTGGAAGAATAGGCCGTAATGTATTTAAAATTGCTCTTGAGAGAGAAAATATTGAAATTGTTGGAATAAATGATTTAACAGATACCAAAACACTTGCTCATTTGTTAAAATATGATTCAACTCAAGGTAAATTCAGCGGCGAAGTTTCTTTTGATAACGAAGGAATTATTGTAAATGGCAAGAAAATTAAGGTTAGTGCAGAGAGAAGCCCGATTAATATTTCTTGGGGAGAAACACCTGATGTTGTTGTTGAATCGACTGGTATTTTCCGAAAAAAAGAGAGTGAAAAAGGAGGCTATGGCGATCATTTAAAGAATGGAGCCAAAAAAGTTATACTTACAGTTCCTGCAAAAGATCAGATTGATAATATGATCGTTTTAGGTGTTAATACCGAGAAGCTAAGACCTGAAGATCAGTGTGTTTCAAATGCATCATGTACAACCAACTGTTTAGCCCCAATTGTTAAAGTATTAAACGACAGTTTTGGTGTTGAAAATGGTTTTATGACAACCATTCATTCATATACGAATGATCAGGCGATTCTTGATGCTCCACATTCAGACTTAAGAAGGGCGAGATCGGCTGCAGTATCTCAAATACCAACAACAACAGGAGCTGCTTCGGCAGTGGGAAAAATTCTTCCTGAACTAAAAGGTAAATTGGACGGTATGGCTGTTCGTGTTCCAACACCTACAGGATCGTTGGTTGATTTAGTTGCAAACTTGAAACGTGAAGTTACTATCGAAGAGGTTAATGCCGCTATGAAAAAAGCTGCTGAGGGTCCAATGAAAGGTATTTTGGAATATACCGAAGACCCAATTGTATCGGTTGATATCATTCACAATTCACATTCATCAATATTCGATGCATTAAGTACTATGGTTATTGGAAAAACTGTTAAGGTTATTTCCTGGTACGATAACGAATGGGGGTATTCTTGCCGTGTAGTTGATTTAGCAGAAAAGTTATTTTAATTTACTATAATTTAAAAAAGCCTGACAGGATTATTCTGTCAGGCTTTTTTATGTACACATATTTTCTGATTAATAAATCTCAATTAATTTAAATGGAATATCAATGATGTTTTGATAATGTTTGCCTAATTCCAAAACAGCTTCATCATCCTCTTCGTAATACCAGTTTATTTTACAACTATGCCCTTTTGTTTTATATTCCTGAAATAGCTGAAAAAATTCTAAAATAAATTTTGAAGACCCACTGTTAATATATTCAAGTTGAACATTTACCAGAGTTTCACTTTGTGGACTCTTAAAATATTTATGAACCCAATCAAATAATTTAGTGAAAAATTCTTCAGGATTTTCTGGAATCGATCGACCAATTATTTTAAGAATTCCAGATTGGGCATCGAAATTAATATATGGGGTTTTAACCGTTTTTTCAATAACCAGTTCATTCATAATATTAATTTATTATTCGTAACGTAATGAAATTATTGGATCAAGTTTCGAAGCTTTAATTGCCGGAAACAATCCTGATATTAAGCCGACTAAAAGACAAAGAATTACTCCACTTAATATCCAAAACCATGGAATAATAAATATCCCACCAGTTACTAAAGATACAACATTTCCGATTAATATTCCTAAAATTATTCCAAAAAAACCTCCAAGTTGCCCAATGAGAACCGACTCGTAAAGAAATTGTCGTCTTATGGTTGAGGCCTTTGCACCAATAGCTTTTCGAATACCTATTTCTCTGGTTCGTTCTGTAACGGAAACGAGCATGATATTCATTAATCCTATAGCTGCGCCAAATAAGGTTATGATACCTATAATTGTTGCAGCAATGGTTACGTATCTTATATTTTTTATTAATAAGTTGGATAAGCTGTCGCTTGTTTCAATTGAAAAGTTATTTTTATTAAAGCTTTTTAGTTTACGAATTACTCTAAAAATCCCTTCGGCCTCATTTACTGCAGCTTTCAATAACTTAGAATCGTTGGGCAAAACGGATATTCTAAAATTCATATTCGGTCTGGAAAAATACTGACGGACACTAGTTATGGGTAAAACGCATAATTTATCACCGGCCGAACCAAAACTTGATCCCTTTTCCTTTAAAACACCAATAATCTTATATTTGCCATTTCCTATACTAATTATTTTATCCAAAGGATCTTCATCTTTAGCAAAGATATCTTTAACTAAGCCGGAACCAATAATTACAACATGCGCATTTGATATAATATCGTTAACTGAGAAATTACGCCCCTGGTTAATTTCATAACCTGAGGTTAATAAATAATTTTCATCAGATCCAACAACCGAAATGTTAGGATTCGTTTTTTCCGATTTGTATTTTACGGTAGCAATATCAGAAGCTGAGGTAGAAATTGAAACTAATGCAGGAAAATCAAACTCTTCTTTAAATTTCATTGCTTCTCTATATTCAATACTTGTGAATCGTTCAACTCTTCCACCAACTTGTAGTCTGCTATCCCTGTTTACTATGGAAAAAGTATTGGCACCCATACTCCTAAACTGATTATTTATAGAACCTTTTATGGAATCAATGGCTGTTAATATTCCAACAAGAGCCATAATGCCAAAAGCAATGATAAATACAGTTAGTACAGATCTTAATAAATTCGATCGGATTGAACTAAAAGCAATTCTTAAATTTTCTTTAAACAGATTTTTCTTGAACATAATAATTACTTCTTAAGCCAAAAATAATACAACTTGACAACAATTTGTCAAACAGGAAATAATTTTTTAAATAAGTTAAAGATTGAAGTTGATAAATGAAATTCGTATTTTTACTTCTACTCTGTTATGTAATGTAAATTGATCTCTTACTAAAGAGCCTTAAAAATGCGTTTTGCGACTTACCATATAACGTTCAAAAATATATATTTAAAAAACCATTATTATGTTTGAGCCAAAGACGAATTATGCGAAAATTGCATTTGATGCTATCTTGTTTTTTGTATCAACAGATCAAATAAATAAAATAAGTAATGAAAAGATTCCGGCCGATCTGAAACTCAACAGAGCTTGTCTGGTTTTAGTTTATGATTTAAACGATAACTTGTTAAGAACGTATGGAGGGGTAAATCCTAAAAATGATTTTTTATATGATGAGATTATTGAAAATGCTATTGGTGCTGCTAAAAAAGGGAAGACTGGTGAATCTATAAAAAGCAATCAACTAAATCAAATAAAAGTTTTTGTTGAGGTATTTTCAGTACCACATAAAGCAGAAGATTTAAGTGAATTAAAACCTCAAAAACATGGATTACTTATACAAAATGCTTCTGGTGAAATAAAGTTTATAATGCCAAACCTAAAGGGTATAAATACAATTGATCAGCAAATTGAACAATTAAAAAAAGAAGCAGGTATTACTGAAAAAGATAATTCAAAGCTTGACCTGTGGGTTTTTAAAACTACACGATACGATTAAACGTATGCTTAAAAGTATTAAAATAAATATTTACGGTAAGGTACAGGGGGTCGGATTTAGATATTGTGCTTTACAAAAAGCCAATGAATTAGGCTTGAAAGGATTTGTAAAAAACCGAACCGACGGAAGTGTATATATTGAAGCAGATGGAGAACCTGAAGTTCTGGATAAATTTATTTTATGGTGTAAAATAGGTCCCTCCAGATCACAAGTTGATGATGTTAAGGTGTCTGATATTCCGTTTAATAATTACAAAAGCTTTGGTGTAAAATAGATTATGGAAGCAAAATATTACCATCGTATTGAAGATCAGAAAGTAAAATGCGAACTATGCCCGCATAATTGTATCATAAACGATGGGCGAAGAGGAACTTGTAAAGTTCGGGTTAATCAAGATGGTATATTAATTTCAGAAAATTATGGACTTGTTTCGTCCATTGGTTTTGATCCGATCGAGAAAAAACCTTTATATCATTTTTATCCGGGCGCAGAGATTTTATCTGTTGGGAGTTTGGGTTGTAACTTAAAATGTGATTTTTGTCAGAACTGGCAAATATCACAAACTTCTGTTGGCGATTTTAAAAGAGAAAGTCAGTTTTATGGAGTGGATGAAATTATAGATTTAGCTTTTTCAAAGAAAAGAAATATGGGGATTGCATATACATATAACGAACCTGTTGTATTTTTTGAGTATATGATAGATATAGCTAAAATAGCTCAAAAGAATGAACTAAAGAATGTAATGGTAACAAATGGATTTATCAATCAAAAACCTCTAAACGAGCTAAATAAATATATTGATGCTTACAGTGTGGATCTAAAAGCATTTAATGATGATTTTTTTATAAAACACACAAACTCAAGACTCGAACCTGTTAAAGAATCCCTTGTTAATATTGTTAACGCAGGCAAACATCTTGAGATTACAAATCTTATTATTCCCGGATTAAATGATAAGCCAGAGGAATTCAATCAAATGATAATTTGGATAAAGGAAAACCTGGGAAAGGACATTGTATTGCACATATCAAAATATTATCCTACATATAAATTGAGTAATGAGCCTACTTCTGTCGAGAAAATGCTCGAATTATATAAAATTGCAAATGAATACCTCGATTTTGTGTATTTAGGAAATGTGTTACTACCTGAAGGAAATAGTACTTATTGTCCAAATTGTAATGAGTTATTAATAAATCGATCAGGCTACATGGTTCACAAGCAGTCAGTAAATAATGCAGGCGATTGCATTAAGTGCAATACACATGTGTTTAATCATATCAATTAAAGATGAAAATAAGAGAATCAGCAGTGGCCGGAAGGTTTTATCCTGCAAGCAAGGAGGCCTTAATCGGGCAATTGGATTCGATTATGAAAAAGGAACTTCCGAACATAAATCTTGAATTAATAAAAAATCAGATAATAGGAGGGGTTGTTCCTCATGCCGGTTATATGTTTTCTGCCTATCAGGCTGTTCATTTTTTTGAGATATTAAAACAGTCAAAACAAAAGTTTGATACCATAGTTATTGTAAATCCAAATCATACCGGACTTGGACATGAAATTGCTTTTGATTCGAGCGATTATTGGGAAACTCCATTAGGACAGGTGCCTCTTGATGTAGAATTTGGGGAAAGCCTTGGGATCGACATTTCTGATATTGAACAAAAACACGAACATTCCGGTGAGGTTATGCTCCCATTTTTACAATACTTTTTAGATTATAATTATCAAATTGCACCCATTACTTTATCGAGCCAGACATTTAAAAATGCGAAGTTTCTTGCCGAACGGTTACATAAAAGTGCTAAGCTTTTAAACAGAAAAATAGTACTTATTGCATCGTCCGATTTCTCACATTTTTTATCACCCGAAGCAGGAAGAGAAAAAGATGCATATGTACTCGAAAATATTATCACCCTGGATTCACAGGCAATAGAAAAGGTTGTGCATAAAAAGAATATTTCTGTATGCGGTTATGGACCAATAATGACATTAATTGAGTATGCAAAGCTGGTTGGAACAAATCCAAAAGCTGAAATTCTGAAAATAGGTCATTCTGGAGAGATTATTCCATCCAGCGAAGTGGTTAATTATGTTTCTATACTATTTTCTGAATAATTACCAGAAAAAATTCGCTTAAATTATTTCAAAAAAAGGAAATCAAATTATCTTTGGTTTTAAAATTTATTCATGCTCGAAAATATTATTAACTGGCTCGAATCGCACCAACAAGCATGTTTTTATAAAAAGCACTTTGGTATAGAATGCCCGGGATGTGGAATGCAAAGGGCTTTTATTGAGATGTTGAAAGGAAATTTTTACGAAAGTTTTATACTTTTTCCAGCATTAATCCCAACAATCTTTTTAATTACTTACCTGATTTTGCACCTTATTTTTAAGTTTAGAAACGGAGCGAATATGTTGAAAATTCTTTTTATTATTAATACATCAATTCTTGTTTTAAACTATATTTATAAATTATTAACTTAAAGATCCCGATCGTATGGAAAATGAAACTTCACAAATACAAAACCCACAACCCTTACCAAATGCAACGGCAGTATTAGTATTGGGGATATTATCAATTGTAACTTGCTGGTGTATTGGAATACCCGGACTCGTTATGGGTATCATTGCAATCGTATTATCGGGTAAAAGTAAAACGTTATATAATGAAAATCCTGCTAATTATTCAGAAGCTTCCTATAAGAATTTAAATGCAGGCAGAGTTTGCGCAATTATAGGTACTGTGCTTTCATCAATATATTTATCGTTTGCATTGATTAAATGGATTATTGTTGGAGGAGCTATTTTAGCATTATTTTCTGAACTCCCCTGGGAATCGCTTTAAAAGCATTATATCTAAATTGTAGTGGATGACCGTAAAAAACGGCCATCCATTTTTTTATTCTGTATATAAATATGTAATTTTCCAACATGGATATTAATCAGCGAATAAACTCATTCAGTCAGTTAGGAGATTTTCTTAGAGACTATTCTAGCGGAAACTTAGATTCAGATGTAGCTATACAATTGAACGAAATCGTAGTAAATGATCATTATCAAAATCCATGGTTTACAGAGCAAAACATTAAATTGGCACTACTTGCGATTGGAGAATCAGTTCGCTCTGAAAAAATTAATTCATGGATTAAGAAATATCCTAAGTTAACTAATGAAAATTCAATAAAAAAGATTGGGGTAATTACTGCAGGCAATATTCCATTGGTTGGTTTTCATGATTTCTTTACCGTATTAATGTCAGGAAATATCTTTTATGGAAAACTTTCTTCAAAAGATAATCGATTGTTAAAATTTATTGCCGAGTATTTAATTTATACCAACAAAGATTTTAATGAGCTAATTGTTTTTACTGAGGACCGATTGGAAAATTTCGATGCAATAATTGCAACTGGTAGTAATAATACATCGAGATATTTCGAATACTATTTCGGGAAATATCCTCATATTATCAGAAAAAACAGAAATTCGGTGGCTATTTTAAATGGGAGTGAAACACAAGAAGATATAAAAAAGCTGGCCATTGATATTTTTAGTTATTTCGGACTGGGATGTCGCAATGTGTCAAAGTTATTTATACCCAAAGATTATTGTTTTGATCCGTTTTTCGAAAATATACAGCACTTTGATTTTTTATACAATCATAATAAGTATGCCAATAATTACGATTACAATAAGTCTGTTTACCTGATGAATCAAATTCAGCATTTCGATAATGGATTTGTCATTTTAAAGGAAGATGAAGGCCTTTCTTCGCCTATAGGAGTGATGTTTTTTCAGTATTACGATGATATTAAAAAAGTAGAAAATTATTTAGATTTAAATCAGGATCAAATCCAATGTATCGTTTCAAAAGATGGTTTCCTGAAAGATTCTCTTCCCTTTGGTGAAGCCCAGCAGCCAGAGTTGTGGGATTATGCTGATAATGTTGATACCATGGAATTCCTTTTGAATACATAATTATTAATGATGAATAGTCTAATTGTAATTTTAGGTCCAACCGGAATAGGAAAAACAGACTTAAGTATCGAAATCGCGAAGGAATTTAACACAGAAATAATTTCATCAGATTCCCGCCAGGTTTACAAAGAACTTAAGATCGGTACAGCCGTACCCAATGATGAGCAGTTAACCAAAGTTAAGCATCATTTTATCGGGAATAAATCAATTTATGATTATTACAATGCCAGTATGTTTGAGTTTGAAGTGCTGGATTTGTTAGAAATATTATTTCAAAACCACAATCAGGTTGTGATGACCGGAGGTTCTGGAATGTATATTAATGCCGTTTGTGATGGAATTGATGATTTACCTACCATTGACAAAAAATTGCGCGATGATTTAGTTCAAAAGCATAAAGAAGAGGGAATTGAAAGTTTGCGGTTACAACTAAAAATGCTTGATCCTGAAACCTATTCAAAAATTGATCTTAAAAATCCAAAACGAATTTTAAAAGCATTGGAAGTTACTATCCAAACAGGAAAACCATATTCTACATTTCTGTCTGAAACCAGAAAAAAAAGAAATTTTAATATTATAAAAATCGGATTACAAAGAGAACGTAATGAATTGTACCAAAGAATCAACCTTAGAGTTGATCAGATGATCGATGAAGGATTAATTGATGAAGCAAAGCGTCTTTATAAAGATCGAAATCTAAATTCGTTAAATACGGTTGGATACAAGGAACTATTTGCGCATTTCGATGGAGAAATCACAGAGGAAAAAGCAATTGAGCTAATTAAAAGAAATTCGCGACATTATGCGAAAAGACAAATCTCCTGGTTTTCGCGCGATAAAGAAATTGAATGGTTTCATCCTGATAAGAAAGATGAGATTATTCGTTTTATAAATGGTTAAGTATAATGCCTTTTTTAGTGCAATAAATATGTATATAAACATTTTTTTGTATATTGTTCACATGTTGACAAAGAATGAAATTTTAGAAAAATTGAGTGAATTGAGACCTATTTTACACAAAGAATTTAGTGTAAAGGAAATTGGTTTATTTGGTTCTTATTCTGAAGATGAGCAGAAAGAAGACAGCGATATTGATATTCTTGTCGAATTTGATAAACCAGTTGGATGGAAATTTTTTACTCTGGAAAAGTATTTAGAAGACATTTTTCAAAGAAAAGTTGACCTTGTTACTAGAAAAGCTTTAAAAAGACAACTTAAAGACAGAATTATTAATCAAACATTATTTCTGTGAAAAAATCAAACAGAACTTTCATTCATTTTCTCGAAGATATTGTGGAATCAATATTGAAAATAATGAAATATACAAATTCATACAGTTTTGAGAAGTTTAAAAGTGATGATAAGACAGTTGACGCAGTAATTAGAAATCTTGAGATTATTGGAGAAGCATCAAATAAAATTCCCGAAAATATTCGGGAAAAATATTCATCTGTTCCTTGGGATGAAATGTATAGAATGAGAAATAAAGCTATTCATGAATACTTCGGAGTTGACCACGAGATAGTTTGGGATATTGTATCAAATTATTTGCCAGAGAATTTGAACCAAATAAAAGAAATTTTGGAAACTGAAAGTTGAAAAGCGGCACAAAACCTAACAATACATCAGTCTAAATGCGAAGTATAGTGGTTTGCTAACAACTTGCCGTCAGGCAAGTTAGGCAGGTGATTAAAAAGTAAAATTAAATTGGGCTCAAGCCTAAACTCAATGAATTCAAAGATTACAAGATATATTGTTCGGGTTTATGCGCTGATTATTAATTCAAATGATGAAATACTTCTTAGCGATGAATATCAGTTAAACATGAGAATGACAAAGTTTCCGGGTGGGGGAATGCATTTTGGTGAAGGACCTATGGATTGCTTAAAACGAGAAGCTATAGAAGAGTTTGGGCAAGAAATTGAAGTGCTTGAACATTTTTACACAACAGATTATTTTCAGCCAGCTCAGTTTTATGATGATGCACAACTTTTAAGTATTTATTATTTGGCTAAATTTGTTGAGCCAATTCATTTTAAAATTTCTGATGTGCCATTTGATTTCGAATTGGAGGAAAATGGAGCTCAGTCGTTTCGATGGGAAAAAATTGAAAATCTAGAAGTTGATAAAATGACATTCCCCATCGATAAATTGGTTGTTAAAATGTTAAAAGAGAAAAATAGAATTAATGATAAAGTTTAGTGTAATCATACCTGTATTTAACCGACCCGATGAGTTAAAAGAGCTATTGGAAAGTTTAAAGAACCAAACGTTTAAAAATTTTGAAGTCATTGTTGTTGAGGATGGATCAACATTAAAAAGTGATGAAATTGTTGAGTACTATAAAAAAACTCTTGACATTAAATATTTCTTTAAAACCAACTCAGGACCAGGCCAGTCCAGGAATTATGGTTCCGAAAGGGCAGTAGGCGATTATCAGGTATTTTTTGATAGCGATTGCATTATTCCTCAAAAGTATTTCGAAATAGTAAATCAACGACTAAGTCAGGAACCTGTTGATGCATATGGTGGCCCTGACATGGCTCATCCTGATTTTTCTGCAATTCAAAAATCTATTAACTATTCAATGACTTCCTTTTTTACTACTGGAGGTATTCGAGGTGGAATGAAAAATGAAAAGAAATTTCATCCGCGTAGCTTTAATATGGGATTTACCAAAGAAGTTTTTGAAAAGACAAAGGGATTTTCAAAAATGCGATTTGGCGAAGATGTTGATATGAGTTTGCGTATAATAGAACTTGGCTTTTCAACAACATTAATTAAAGAAGCCGCAGTTTATCATAAAAGGAGGGTTGATTTTAGAAAATTTTTCAAGCAGGTTTATAATTCGGGTATTGCCCGAATAAATTTGTATAAACGGCATCCGCAATCGCTTAAACTGGTTCATTTTTTACCGGCTTTGTTTCTTGTTGGTGAAAGTTTTTTGATCCTTTTTGGTTTTTTTAATATTTACTTTCTGATTCCATTAGGTTTCTTTGCAATGATCATATTTCTAGACTCGTTAAGATTGACTAAAAACCTAAAAGTTGCATGTCTATCTGTTATATCGAGTTTTATCCAATTAACGGCTTATGGACTGGGATTTATAAAATCTTTTTATAAACGCATAATTTTAAAGCAAGATGAATTTCATGCTTACGCGAAGAACTTTTATAAGTAAAGTTTAGATTTTTTCTTCTATCTGATAATGATTACGATCACTGGAACTGCGAGAAACTAATTCGCCTAAGAAACCTGCCAAAAACAACTGTGTTCCAATAATCATGGCTGTTAGAGAAATGTAAAAATATGGACTTGATGTAACCAGAGGGGCTCTTACTCCTTTCCATATTGAAAATAATTTTTCGGCACCAAGCCAGCCTGCGGCGATTAAACCACCAAAAAACATTAATGTTCCGAGTGTTCCAAAAAACTGCATTGGTTTTTTTCCAAAACGAGAAATAAAGGATATTGTAATTAAATCAAACATCCCACGAAATCTGCCAAAGCCAAATTTTGAGATTCCAAATTTACGAGCCTGATGTTGAACTATTTTTTCACCAATATTCTTAAAACCGGCAGCCTTTGCCAAAACCGGCATATAACGATGCATGTCGCCATAAACTTCAATGCTTTTAGCAAGCTCCCGACTGTATGCTTTTAAACCACAATTAAAATCATGGAGTTTAATTCCGGTTACTAATCGCACAAGTCTATTATAAATTTTACTTGGGAATCGTTTTGTAAATGGGTCGTGGCGTTTCTTTTTCCATCCCGATACTAAGTCGAAACCTTCTTTTTTTACCATACGATAAAGTTCAGGAATCTCTTCAGGGCTATCCTGTAAATCAGCATCCATAGTTATTATTACGTCGCCCTGGGCTTCCTGAAAACCAATATGCATAGCTGCAGATTTTCCGTAATTTCGCTGGAACTTTATGCCTTTAATTGTTGAATGTTTCTTTTTTAAATCGCTAACAATCTGCCATGATCGATCTTTGCTGCCGTCGTCAATCATAACAACTTCGTAGCTAAGTTTATTTTTATTCATCACCTGACTGATCCAATCCAATAATTCTGGCAGCGATTCTTCTTCGTTAAATAAGGGTACTACTATTGAAACATCCATTTTATGTAATTTTAAAAAAGCTTGTCAAAAATAAGGAATTATTCTTAACAAGCTTGTGAGTATTTTCAATAAATCATTTATTCTTCAATATCCTGCATTGCTTCCTGGTAGGAGTTTCCTTGTTTTTTTACAAAAATGGATGTAAGTAAGGCTATAATAAACCCCCAAAAAGCAGTTCCCAAAAATGCAAAAATACCAATAATTGCAGGTTTCATCATTTTCTTCTGCATTGATAATGCCATTTCAATCTGATCATCACTCATCCCTTTTTTTAATAATTCCTCTTCTGATGCAGCAATAAGCTTCGTAATATATTCAGTATCAATAATAGAGGCGTGAATTAAAAAATAGATTGTACTAATAATTCCCGCTACCAGGATAATGATCATGCTAATACCAAGTGCTCTTCCATAGCTAATAAAACCACCCAAACTATTATCACGATATGATTTTGCACCATAAAATACCATAGCTGCCATGAAAATGAAACTAACATATCCTAGTCCTTTATTAAAACTTTGATCCATAACATAAAGTAGAATGGTATAAATAATCAGGATTAGTCCTAACATTGCACCATAGGTTAATCCTGCTTTCCAAATTGAATTAGATTTTTCTTCCATAATAATTAGAGTTAAATTTTTAGATGAAAAACAAATATATTAGTTTTTATAGAAATAAATATCGATTTATTTGAAAAGATTCATGAAATTATTACTTTTGTGCCCCCGGGCAAGTCTTATACGACCAGCTCCTGTTGAACTCCCCCAGGTCCGGAAGGAAGCAAGGGTAGACGGTTGTAGCGGTGCGATGTAAGTAGCTTGCCCGCTTTTTTTTATTCATTTTATCCTTCTTTAAATCCCAATTATTTTTATCAGTAAAAAATATTAAAATCTCTCTAAGGTCTGTAGATCAGAAGCATTTTTGAACTTTTACTTGCTTTTTAAAAACCGTTACTGTAATTTGCATTCCAATTCTACTGATTTATGAGTTATAGAATAATTCTTAACAGTGAGGCGGAATTTGAGCTTCGAAAACTAATTAAGGAAAACCAGAATAAGAAAAATATTTTGAAGAGGGCATATTGTATTTTATTAAAAAACGAAGGTCAGAAGAACATAAATATTACTAAATTGTTAGGTATACATGAAGATACGGTTGCGGATTGGACAAAAATCTATTTGCAAAAGGGAATTGAAGGCTTATTAAAATATAAATATTCTGAACGCCGAAAATCACAATTGCATCCACATCGGGGGAAAATAAAAAGAATGGCATCCGCAAAAAACATTAGAACAATAGAACAGTTACAAAGTAAAGTTAAGGTAAATTTGGGATTCGATATCGAATATAGTTGGTTTTATAGATATTGCAAGAAATATGGAATTTATGAGGTTTTAAAAGAAAAGCAATTGAATGAGCGAAATTAAAATCATATCGGGAGGTCAGACCGGAGTTGACCAGGGTGCATTAGATTTTGCCCTCGATCATCATTTTATTTGTGGTGGATACTGTCCAAAAGGCAGAAAAAGTGAACTTGGAGTAATTCCATTTAAGTATCCTGTAATTGAAATTGAAAGTGAAGAGTATATCGACAGAACCAGAAAAAATGTAATTGAATCAGATGGATCGCTAATTATTAAAGATCAAGATGAAATGGGTGAAGGAACAGAAGATACAATCCGATTCTGTATTCAATTTTCAAAACCTTACCTTATAATTAATGCTGATTCAACGCTTAATGCCGGATATCAATTCAGAAGATGGATCGTTGAGAACAAGATCAAAGTTTTAAACATAGCAGGAAACAAACAAAGTGAAAGTACTGATATTTGTGGCAGAACATATTTATTGTTAATTAAGTTGTTTGATATTTAATTCTGGTTATTCCTTTTTTATATCTTCAGATTTAAAATTTTTATACTCAAAAAAATACTTTATTTTCGCATCGAAATTCGAATATTAATTAAATCACAAAATAAATCATGAAATTTTTTATAGATACAGCAAACCTCGATCAGATAAGAGAAGCTCAGGACATGGGTGTTCTTGATGGCGTAACTACAAACCCTTCATTAATGGCAAAAGAAGGAATTAGTGGAGAACAAAATATTATTAATCATTACAAAAAGATTTGTGAAATAGTAGATGGTGATGTTAGCGCAGAAGTAATTTCTACCGACTATGAAGGAATAATTAAAGAAGGTGAAATGTTAGCTGCTTTACATCCTCAAATTGTGGTGAAAGTACCAATGATTAAAGATGGAATAAAAGCAATTAAGTATTTTAGCAATAAAGGAATCAGAACAAATTGCACCTTAGTTTTTTCAATTGGTCAGGCATTATTGGCAGCTAAAGCAGGAGCAACCTACGTTTCACCTTTTATTGGCAGATTAGATGATATATCAACTGATGGTGTTGAACTAATTGCTCAAATTGTTGAGATGTACAGTTATTATGGTTATGCAACTGAGGTTCTTGCTGCGTCAATTCGCCATACAATGCATATTATACAATGTATGGAGGTAGGAGCCGATGTGGCAACTTGCCCACTGGATGCTATCAAGGGACTTTTAAATCATCCGTTAACTGATATTGGCTTAGCTAAATTTCTTGCTGATTATAAAAAGCTTAACGGATAATTAGAACGATATAAAATTTAAAATTAGGTTGCTCAAGGGCAACCTTTTTTATTGAATATAGAATCAATAAAAACAAAGGTATTAATATTACTGGATCACTTCATATTCTTGTGGGATAATAAAAATTACGCATAAATTTTAGCTACGCTGTATAAAAAGAAAGTTATTTCGTTCACACATCTTAAAGTTGCTCTAAAAGTCCTCAGTTTTATATCAAAAGGCTACTTCTGTTAAGGGTGAAACAATAGTAAAACTAGTATCGATAAAACAGAATATTTACATAATTAAAACAGAACATTGTAGTATTTTATTATATGAACTATAATTTCCATTGGTTAAGATTGAGAAATTGTATTTCTGCATCTCAAGAATGACTTTTTAATTAACAATTAGTTTCTCATTGTTCTTTTCTTGATAAAAGAACCAAAATCAACCGAAATGAACGAACGGCGAAGCCCTCACTGAAAGTAATTTTGATAATCTATCCGAAT
>DMBU01000020.1 GCA_003446015.1 Bacteroidales bacterium
AGTGTATTTAAATCATAAAAAATGATCACATCAGTACTTGGAGATTCTGATATTCTACAACTTTATCATGTGATCCGATTAAACCGGCATTGTGGATAATAGTCAATAAAAAAGCCTGTCACTAATGACAGGCTTTTTTATTAGTATAAAGTATACGAGTATATTAAATTAATTTAACATTTACTGCGTTTAATCCTTTTTTACCTTCTTGTAATTCAAATTCTACTTGGTCTCCTTCGTTAATTTCGTCAATTAAACCAGAAACGTGTACAAAATGTTCTTTGTTTGTTCCGTCTTCACTTATGAATCCAAATCCTTTAGATTCGTTGAAGAATTTTACTGTGCCTTTGTTCATTATAAATATTTTAAAAATTATGTGATGCAAAAGTAGTATTATATATCATTATCTTGTTGTTTATTAGAACTTTTTTTCTTTTTAATTGCAAAAAAAATTGATTTTATTTCCTAAATCCTTTTAACAGCCTATAAATCCGGTTGATTTGGAGTTTTGCTTTTTTTATAGAAGAGGATTTCGATAAAAGTTTTAATCCTTAAAAAAAGTTATCTTTGCATGTTTTATTTTATATAGATGATTTTTAATGAAATTTACTGAATTTAATTTGAATGAGCATGTACTGGAAGCAATCTCGTACATGGGTTTTGATGAGGCTACTCCAATACAGGAAATGGCCATTCCTGAAATAATGAATGAAAAAGATTTAATTGCTTGTGCACAAACAGGGACAGGTAAAACGGCTGCATTTATTTTACCTATTTTAGATAAGCTGGCAGATGCCAAAGGAAGGTCGATTAATACTTTAATTATTGTTCCGACACGAGAGTTAGCTTTGCAAATTGATCAGCAGATACAAGGCTTCTCGTATTTTGTGTCTGCAAGTTCTTGCCCTGTTTATGGCGGTGGAGATGGAAACGATTTTGAAGTGGAAAGAAAAGCTTTACTGGGAAATGCTGATATTATTGTAGCAACACCTGGTAAGTTAATTTCTCATCTAAAAATGGGTTACGTAAAATTTGATACGATTAAACATCTGATATTGGATGAAGCAGACAAAATGCTCGATATGGGTTTTTACGAGGATATTCAAAAAATTATATCTTACATCCCTAAAGAAAGACAAACATTGATGTTTAGTGCTACCATGCCTCCTAAGATTCGTGTTTTGGCCAGTCAGATTCTTAAAAATCCGAAAGAAATTAGTATTGAACTTTCAAAACCAGCCGAAGGTGTTTTACAGGCAACGTATTTGGTTTTTGATTCAAATAAAACTGCCTTAATCAAATATTTAATTGCTGATAAACCCGAATACGACAGTATCCTTATTTTTACATCAACCAAAAGCAAAGTTTTCGAAATTGTTCGCGGGCTGAGATCTAAAAGTCATTATGTTGAAGGAATATCGTCGGATTTAGAGCAGCAGGAGCGGGAAGAAGTACTTTCGCGATTTCGATCAAAACAAACCAGGGTGTTAGTTGCAACCGATGTTATTAGTCGTGGAATTGATATTAAGGATATTAACCTGGTTATCAATTATGATGTTCCTGCTGATGCTGAAGATTATGTGCATCGTGTAGGACGTACAGCCCGGGCAAATACCACGGGAGTTGCAATAACTTTGATTAGTGATAAGGATATGCAAAAGTTTGAACGCATTGAAAAACTGATTGATCGTCAGCTTATAAAAATCGCTACTCCAAAGGAACTTGGAGAAAGCCCTGTTTGGGATCCAAAACCAGTTCGTAAATACAATAAGAAACCAAGGTATAAAGGGAAACGCAAATAGATGAAATTTAAGCACGAATAATAATACTCGTGCTTTTTTTATTCGTCTAATTTAAAAGCAGGATTATAAATTAATCCAATTACATTCCCCCAGGGATCGATTACTGATGCTACCATTAAATCACCACCAACATTCGTTGGTTTCTCATCTTCTGTTGCTCCTAAACCTATTAAATGCTGGTACATCTTTTCAATTTCGTTTACACCCCAATATGCTATAAGACTTTTTGTTTTTACCGATGGTGGGTTCTCTTCGGGTAACAAACCTAATTCGTATCCGCCAATGTTAAAACCTGCATAAAAAGGTTCATCGAAATAAGGTTCTTTTTCAAATGCTTTTGCATACCATTCTTTTGCTTCAGCTAGGTCTGCAACCAGGTAAATGGTAGTTCGCAGTCCCAGGTAATTTGATTTTTCCATATGTTTAATGCTATCGGTTTCCTGTGAAAATGCCAGTTGAAAATTTAACATGATTATACCGGCAAGTATTATTGTTCTCATCTTAAATTGTTGTTTAGATATTTATTTAATTCATGAAGTATTTCCGAAAAATTTTCACGACCAAATCCTATGCGGATGTATTTTTCATCGTAACCAAACATTTCGGCAGGAACGGTCATGATGCCGGTTTGCTCAACCAATTTATTACTGAATTCAAGTGCCGGGCTTGCAATTTTTAGTTTTACAAATGCTGTTGATCCGGCTTTGGGAGGAATAAACTGAAACAAATCAGGATGCTTTTTTACAAATTCAGAAAAAAGATGAATGTTTCTTTTTATTTTTTTGATATTATGATTGATAAACTTTTCATAATGATTTATAGCAATGATCGAAAGTATCTCGCCTGGAGCACTGTTGCAAATACTTAAATAATCTTTAAATGACAGAAGTTCCTGCATAAGTTTTTTATCCTGTGCTACAATCCACCCGGTTCTGAGCCCTGCCATTCCAAACGATTTTGATGTTCCCCACAAGCTGATACCCTTTTCATAAATGTTGCTCAGGGGTGGTAGCTCCTCCATATTGCCTGTTATGAGTTTATGATACATCTCATCGGAATACACAGGGATGTTGTTTTTTCGGGCAATATCGACCACTTTATTTAATTCGGATCGTGTTAAATAGCTCCCTGTCGGATTATGCGGAAAATTAATGATAATCAATTTGGTGTTTTTCTGAACTAGCTTTCCCAGATCATCTGGATTAAAATGCCAGTTCGTTGGATCGGGCTTCCAATACGAAATTTCACATCCGATGGCTCGCACCACTTCGTATAAGGATTGATAAGCAGGCAGCATTGTAATTACATGATCACCCGCATTCAGCAATACATTCATTGCCATGAAATGAAGTTCGCCGGGCGATGCAACAAGAATATTTTCTTTGCTTAGCTTTTGGTAATGTTTGCCAATGGCTTCGCGTAATAATGTACTCCCTTCACTTTCGGTGTAGCCTAATTTTAAATTGCTCCATAATTCCAATTCTTCTTTATTCGCCTGCGACAAGATATCCTGAACTGCAAAGCCATCGCAATCGGAGCTCGATAAGAGGTGTCTGGCAGTAAATTCATGCTTTGCGAAGTACCTCTCTAACTTAAATTCATTGATTTTCATGATCAGGATTTTAAAATCTGAAAATACGGATATTTTATTAAATTTAAAATCAGTTCAATTTATTTTCAAGGAGAATATTTAAATGATTTCCATAATGAATCATCATCATCGTAATATCCGTTCAGGTAAACATCAAAGTCGATCGTCTTGTTTTCAAATCCGGTAAAATAATAGTTAAATATAAAAGTGCAAATACAGTTACATAAACAATAATCACCGGTGCAGCTGTCTGTAATTTTAATTTCCACTAAATTGTCATCTGAAATTTCATATTGACCGGTTAATGTTCCGCGACAGTTATAATTCATAACTACAACCAGCTTTAAGCTATTGCCTGAAATTTCAGTATAAATGGTATCATGCATAAAATCATCAGCTTTAGTTATACTGGCTTCACTAAAGCATCCATCAAATGTTGTTTTTTCGTAGGTAAGTTGCCCCGGGATTTTATCTTCTTTCATTTCGTCGCAGGCAATGTACAACAGACAAATACCAAGTACTACAGGAAGCAGTTTTTTCATTTTTTTTAGGCTTAACATCATTTAGATGTAAATGCATCTTATTTGGTTGCGAAACAGATAATGAATTCTGCGCATGAACAATGTTTTTCAGTCATTGAAAAATCTTGCAAAAACAGACCGGATTATATTCTTAATTTTATGTGTAGTTGTATTTGGAATTAATACGAGCGATCTTTTTTAAATATAAGCAGAGTAAAAAAGCACGGGCAAAAGGGCCCGTGCAATTTTAGTTATGATTTGAGTTTTTGTATTAGAATCTCTTAATAATTCCAACACGTACATTGATGTAGTTTAAATCCAATTCTGTTTTGATTCCGCTATTGTCAAGATCTCGTGATAAGGCATTAAATTTAAATCCGGGGTTTATGCTCCAGTTCGA
Organism: Bacteroidales bacterium; assembly: GCA_003446015.1. GTDB lineage: Bacteria > Bacteroidota > Bacteroidia > Bacteroidales > UBA12077 > UBA12077. Next base: position 4,315 of record DMBU01000020.1, read on the forward strand.
TCCAAGTTCAATTTCAACACCACCTGCCAGTTGAAATCCTAATCCATGTCCGGTGTCTTCAATAATATCATCACCTTCTTCAAACTCTAAATGATTGTACAATCCGCCTAATCGAACATAGTATGAAAGTGGAGATGAAGCAATGGGATGTTTAAATTGCAAACCCAACACATAACCTGTTTCTTCAACATCAACATCACTTCCTGCAAATGTATCGTCGGTCGAAAATTTATTCCATCCCCATCCTGCATAGGCTCCTAAATGTTGCATAAACCGATAATGGAATACACCTTCAAAACCAACACCTGTATTCAGGTTTAATCCGCCTAATTCGCGAGTAGCAAAAGATACGCCTCCGTTTAGTTCAACACCAAATCGTTTTTCGTTTTCCTGTGCCATACTGATCATTGTTATCATTGTAAATATGGCGATAGTTACTAATTTTTTTGTTTTCATTTCTTTGTTGTTTTAAATGATTAATTCGTTTTAATTTCCTGAAACAAAGAAAGCCGGCATTGATCAGGTAAAAAAAGAAAAGACGACGAGCCCGTTTTATTAGGATATGAATCTGTATATCTAAACGCCGAATGGTTTTTCGTTTTCTGTGATTTGCTAAAATTGATTTAAGATAGCCCGCTTTTATGGGTACTAAACAATTATTTCTCCCTCCCGAAAGTTTTCAGGACTAAAGGGAGTAATTGATTTTGACTATGTCAAGCTCCACTTTGTTCCTGTTCTTCTCACTCCTGCCTGACAGCTGGCCAATGTCAATAAGTTAAGCGTTTATAGTCATTGCGAACGCCTGCCTGCCGGCCATTCCCGTCAGGTTAAGAAAGCATATATTAAAATATCAATTATTTAAAATATGGCGGTTATTTTTTTGTGTATTTTGGTGTCTTAGTGTTTTAGTGGCTAATAAAAAAATGCCACAAAAGCACAA
>DMBU01000134.1 GCA_003446015.1 Bacteroidales bacterium
ACATTGTGCTGTATTTAAACTATTGTCGGTTACGGTCCAGGTTATTACGGTTCCATCAGGAATTTGAGCTCCTGCTAATGTCGAAGCTCCATTAAAGTCGTTTAAAACGGATGCTATTCCACAATTATCTGTTGTTGTAACAGGATCAAATTCTGTACCTACAACCGTGTAATAACATTGTCCCAAATCAGGATTTCTTGTTGGGGGAGCTATACAGCTTATACTTGGGTTTTCGTTATCAACTACTGTTACTGTAAAATTACATTGTGCTGTATTTGAATTAAAATCGGTTACGGTCCAAGTTATCACAGTGCCATCAGTTATTTGTTCTCCTGCAAGGGTTGAAGTACCATTAAAATCGTTAACGACAGATTGTACTCCGCAATTATCAGTAACTGTTACAGGGTCAAATTCTGTTCCAACAACAGTATAATAACACTGACCAGAATCAGTATTTCTTGTAGGTGGGGCAATACATGTTATTGTCGGATTTATTAAATCATCAACAACAATAGTTAAATTATCACTTCCAATACATCCATTGTTATCGGTGATTGTATAAGTTACATCGTAACTGCCAACGATAACACTTGTAAAATTAGGTGTTTGTATTGTTTTATTATCAAGTGAATCAGCATCTGTTCCTGTCCATGCATGCGAAAAAGCAGTTGCTCCCCCAAAAAATGTTGGATTTCCATCCAGTGCAAGAGGAACTCCTGGACAAGCATTTGCAGGGCGATCAGGAGGTAATATTGAAGCTGTTGGGTTTGCCAGTGAAGAAATAGTTACATCTGCATCACGCTTAAAACAATCATTGCCATCAATAGCATATACCCTATAAGTATCGGCTTGCAAACCATTAAATACTCCAGTAGCACTCAAGGTTGAGTCTGAATCACTGTTTCTTACAATGGCATATTTTAATGCAGGAGTTCCTCCAGTAGCACTAATAGTTATAGAGCCTGTATTAAATCCATTACAAGTATTTGTAAATGAAACTCCTGTTATATCTATTGAATCCGGAATAAAAGCATCATAACCAAATCCCTCTAAAAAATAAATCTCAGCATCTTTTACTCCATCGCAACCTAAAGCTCCTGTTACTAATACTTTATACCATCCTTGAGATACTCCTGTTAATATTTTATTTGCAGGATCACTTGTTGTTAAAGCATCCCATAACCCCGTTCCTGTATTATACTTAATCCATTGATATGAGTATGGAGTATTCGCTCCTGATGCATACGCTTCCAATTCAGCATCGCTTCCATTCCAACAAGTTAATCCAGAATTTACTCCAATAGAGTCTACATTTAAAACAGCGGGTTCAAAAACAACTATAGCTCCTCCCCCCGTACCTGTAGTTCCATCTTTATCAGTAATGTCAACAATATATATACCTCCAGGAAGTCCCGGACTATATTTAACAGGATTAAATGTATAACTCGTGCTTGCAATAGCCCCCGATGATTGTAAAAAACTATAAACACCAGATATTTTCTCATATAATACATAAGTAAAAGGGGATGTTCCTCCGGAAGTAATAACAGCCTCTATCGCACCATCCTCGGCACCATTACATGTAACATCAGTTTTATTAATCGAATAAGTAAATGCAGATTTTGTGCCTGGTTTAGAAAATAAATTATACTCCAGATTTCCCGGCTTAAATGCTTCTTTTAAATATCCCTTCTTAAATAATAACTGTGAGTTTTCAGCATTAAAATCAAGATTCTTATCTATCTGAAAATCCCAAGTGTTAACAGCAATTTCAGAATTTCCCAAATAAAGGGCTCTTGTGTCTGAACCTGAACCAACAAAATTATTCAGATTAATATTATAATCCTTGGTTTTAAAAGTCCCTGATTTTAAGTATAAATTACCATCAATGTTTATATCACTTTCTAATATATATTCTCCTTCAATGGCATCAATTATAATATTTGATTTGACATTAGATTTTAAAACAATTGTATTTATATAAGCTGATTTTAAAACAATATCACCATAAAACTCATTTTTAATGTTTTCAGCAATAATTAAAGATCCAAAAATGTTTAATTCGGCCTTTGTGTTATTTTTAAAAAGGAATGATTTGCTTTTTAAGACAGGGCTGTATTTATTAACATCCCAATTAAAGCTGTTACATTCAACAGCATCTTTAATTAAAACTGACTGATTAATTGTTGTAAATGAATTATCATCAAAAATTACATTATTTTCTTTTGTAGGTATTGAAGCTCCGGGTTCTCCACCAGAAGTTTCGGACCAATGATTTGTATCATTCCATGTTCCTGATCCGTTTATCCAATATCTGTCTTGCGTGAATGCGTTATTTATTGAAGCTACTACAATAAAAATCGTCAGAAAATAAAAAGTAAAATGTCTCAAATTTTTCGACATAGTGTATCGTTTTTGGCCAAATGTTAATAAAATACATGCAATGTTAATAAATTTTTACGGCTTGAGAGGAACTTTTGTTTCAAAAATATTAGTAGTATGGACTTTAGGGCTGTTTTTTTATTAACATCTAAATATCTTCCTTTTTTATTAAATGTGCTATCTGTTAATAACTTAGATAATCTTATTCAAATTATACAATCTCTTAACTCTGATCAAGCTCCTGAATTACAAATCGTTTTGTTATATATCGAACCGGATACCATGCTGCAAAATAGCCTATAGACACAACCGTTAGAAAGATCATTAAAAAATCTGTCCAAATAATTTTGATTGGATAGGCGTCTACAATAAAGGAACCCGAACTTCCTAGTTTTATTAATTCAAATCTTATTTGCAGCCAACAAATAAAGAATCCTGCGGCTAAACCAAATACAGCTCCTATAATTGTTATTAGCCAACCCTCCATTAAAAAGATGTTACGAATTGTTTTCAAATTTGCACCAAGACTCCGAAACGTAGAAATATCATCCTTTTTATCGATGATTAACATGGTTAGAGAACCTATAATATTAAATGAGGCAACAATAAGTATAAATGTTAAAATCAGAAATATGTAAAATTTTTCAGACTTCATGATTTTATAAAAACTTTCGTGTAATTGATAACGATTCTTAACCAGATAATCAGAACCTAAAATTTCCTGTATTTCGTTTTGTGCTTTATCAACATTAACTCCTTTATTCAATTTTATTTCCAGAGCACTAATCTGATTGCTGTAATCAAACAATTCACGGGCATAATCCAATGGAACTAAAATGTATTTTGTATCATACTCCTGCTGTATTCCGAATACTGCCGAAGGGAATATATAATTTCGATTAAAAGTCTGTTCAGGATTCATACTCATTTTTGCGTCCCTTTTAGGAACAAAAATTACAATGGGGTCAATATAATTCAAATTTAGCGACAGATAATAGGCAACCCCCTGTCCAACTACAGCATATGGCTGATTGTTGTGTTTCAGCACAAAATCACCTACAGTTAGCATGGAGTCAACACCTGAAACATTAGCAAAATTTTCACTTACACCCTTAACCGTTGCTATATATTGCTGGTCGCCATATTTTAACAATGCATTTTCTTCGAGCGTTTCTGTAATATCAAAAATTGATTCAAGATTTCTTATCTTAATAATATTTGGATCATCCAGAGAAAAAACTTTTCCGCTAGCCGGCATCACTTTCAGGTCAGGATCAAATGAATCGTTCATCGATTTGAGTAAATTATCCAGGCCATTAAAAGCAGAAAGGACAATTATTAGAGCAGCTGTACCAACCGTCACACCAACGATTGATATCATAGAAATAATATTAATTGCATTCTTCGATTTTTTTGCAATTAAATATCGTTTTGATATGTAGAAAGGGAAATTCAAATTTATTTGTATGCTTTAACAATTAGTCCTGTTCCTGTTTTATGCTTTAAATTAACATCAAAATAATTAAGTATAAACGAAACAGGGTAAGCAATAATATAATACAACGGCAAAATGATAAAAAACAATTTGCTTGCATTCAACAATAGAATTGGAAATTTCATAGACAACTTCCACGATATTTTGCCTGGTGCTCCATATGAATAGTTGGCCTCAACCCTGGAGAATCCGGCTTCCTTTAATTTATTCTCAATTTCAATGATGTTATAGCCATCGCGCACATGTTCATCGATAAATGAATGATCATCTTCATCGTGAACATCAGAGCCTCCCTGATCAGACGGAGTTGAAATTAAAACCAATCCTCCGTTTTTTAGTGATTTGTGGAAGTTTTTAAAAACCACAACATCTTCCAAAATATGTTCCATTACATCAACACTCAATATCAAATCATATTCTTCTGTTTTTGAAAACTTTGTTAAGTCTGCAAATTCAAATTTTACTTTTTCTGACTTATTTATTTGAGCAAAAAATTGATTGCAATCTTCAATTTGTTCCGTTTTTACATCTACACCCAGTATGTTCCAGTTTTTAGATTGTTTTGAAAGGCAATATGAGTATTGTCCAAATCCGGAACCGGCATCAAGAATATTTGCTTCATTTCTATGCTCTTTTTTCCACACGCGAATAGCCTTTTTAATATGCCAGGTTCGAAGCAATAATAAGTCTAACAGACCATAAAATAATTTTCGTAAAAACGGATTTTTATTAAAAACAATTCCCAGACTTCGTTTAATCGGATCGTATTTCATTTTAAATAAGCGTTTGGCTATTATTTATTGGCTTTTAGTCTATTTTAATAAATTATCTAAGTTTTCTATGTAATCGAGTGAATCATCCACAAAAAATGAAAGTGAGGGCACTTTTCTTAACTGATGTCTAACCCGTTTAGCTAAATCATATCTTATTTGTCCCTCAACACTATTTATATAATCGATAAATTCCTTTTTATCTTCAACCGGAAATAAGCTTAAATAAGCTCTAGCGCTTGATAAATCGGGAGAAATTCTAACTTTGGTAACCGTAATCATTTTACCTCTAAATAAATCATTCGTCCCTTTCTGAAAAATATCTCCTAAATCTCTTTGAAGCAATCTTTCAATTTTGCTTTGTCGTGTTGAACTCATATCTGATATCTCATTACATTTAAACCTTCAAAATTAGTGAAGTTTATTTAATTAATAGGTATTATTGTTTAGAATTCAAATATTAAGAATAATATCTTTTTAGAATTTATTAACTTTGCCAACTGCATTAAATAAAATTAGTGATGGACAAAAATTTATATGTATACAATACATTATCGAGAAAGAAAGAAATTTTTGAACCGATTAATCCACCATTTGTTGGAATATATGTTTGCGGACCAACTGTTTACAGCGATGTTCATTTAGGAAACAGCCGCACATTTATTTCATTCGATATTATTTATCGTTATTTGTTGCACTTAGGTTATAAAGTTCGATACGTTCGAAACATAACCGATGCAGGCCATTTAGAAGGCGATCGCGACGAAGGTGAAGATAAATTTGCAAAAAAAGCAAAGCTTGAACAACTTGAACCCATGGAAATTGTACAAAAATACACCATAGGTTTTCATGATGTAATGGCAATTTTTAATACTTTATCTCCGAGTATTGAACCAACAGCTACCGGCCATATCTCTGAACAAATTGAAATGATTAAAGAAATATTAGCCAATGGCTATGCATATGAGATTAATGGCACGGTATATTTTGATGTTGAAAAGTACAGTAAAGATTTTCCTTACGGTCAATTAACGAACCGAAAATTAGAAGATCTTTTAGAAGGCACACGTGAACTCGATGGACAAGATGAGAAAAAAGGGAGATTAGATTTTGCATTATGGATTCAGTCTAAACCAGAAACCTTGATGAAATGGCCATCACCCTGGGGTTGGGGATTCCCCGGCTGGCATATTGAATGTTCGGCAATGGGCAAAAAATATTTAGGCGAAACTTTTGATATTCATGGTGGAGGGATGGATTTACAGGCTACGCATCACACCAATGAAATTGCACAATCTCAAGCTTGCAGTAATACAGTACCGGTAAAATACTGGATGCACACAAACATGTTAACGGTTAATGGTGTTAGAATGTCGAAAAGTGCAGGCAATGGGTTTTTACCACACGAGTTATTTACCGGTAATCATCCTCTTTTAGAACGTGGATATTCACCTATGGTTGTGCGTTTTTTTATGGCTCAATCGCATTATCGAAGCACTTTAGATTTTTCTAATGAGGCTTTACAAGCTTCCGAAAAAGGATTTCAGAAATTGATGAAGGCTGGCGAAACCTTGAATAAATTAAAAGCAGAAAATGAATCAACAGTAAATATTGAAGAATTAAAAAACAATTGCTATGCAGCAATGAACGACGATTTTAACACACCCATATTAATTGCGCATTTGTTTGATGCTGTTCGAATTATTAATTCTGCCAATGATGGAAAAGAAAAAATTAACCAGACAGATTTAGAGAAATTAAAACTGGTTTATAAGTCATTTGTTTTTGATGTTCTGGGATTAAAAGAAGATAAAACCGAAAAATCAGGAGAGGGTCAGCTAACGAGTGATTTAATCGATTTCATTTTAAATCTTCGACTAGAGGCTAAAAAGAATAAAGATTTTTCAACTTCCGATAAAATCAGAGATGAATTAACAAAAAAGGGAGTTAAAATAAAAGATACCAAAGACGGATTTGAGTGGGAACTTGAAAATTGAATATCAGCATAAAAAAATGAAAAGCAGTGAATTGATTCGCTGCTTTTTTTGTTCACTTTCGTACATCTGGTGTATTACAAGCGTTCAGTTTTATACCGTTTTTCATAACACCACAAACGCCTTAATTACTGATTAACTTAACATTACATTCTTTGGCATAATCAATGTAATAAAGCAATCAAGAGCTTAAACTAATAGAAAGGAGCATGTTATGAAATCTCAAATAGGGTTTAAAATTAGAATCTTGAGTTTTTCAATCTTAATTTCTTGTATTGCTTACGGATTATCTGCCCAAGAAAAACATTCCAATCTGCTTTCACTAAATACCGAAATAGTTAGATTTAAAACTCTTCCAAAAACAAAAAGTGAATCTCAAAATAAACTGGCAATTCTAAATCATGGTGAAATTGTACAAGAAGAACAACAACTCGAAGTGTGGATGTTTAATAGAGCCTTCCTGCAAATAAAACACCGATTTGAATGGGAAAACGAACCCCTTGAAGAACCCCGCGAAATTGAAGACTGGATGAAAAACATTAAAATCAAAAGGATTGGTTGTGTTGATATATATTCCGATTTTGTTGAAAAGGACTGGATGCATGAACACAACTTTTTTATCTTATAGAAAATGTAACTATTTGTCTCCAAAAAACACCACATATCTCCAACTGTCGCATTTTTGCGGCAGTTTTATTTTGTCTTGATTTTTATGTAAATTTCGTGCATAAAACAATCTCCATGCACAACTTTTCTGCCGATAAAATATTTACCTTAAAAAGCAACAATCAGTTTAACGATATTGCTATTGAAATATTTAACGATCAGGCTGAAAACAATTTGGTTTATAAAGAATATCTTTTTCATTTGGGAGTGAATGTTTCTTCTGTAAAAAGAATTGAAGAAATCCCCTTTCTTCCTATTGAATTTTTTAAAACACATCAAGTAGTTTCCGGTACAGCAGAAATTCAGAAAACCTTCTATAGCAGTGGAACAACTGGAATGGAAAGAAGTAACCACCATTTAGCAGATATTTCTATTTACGAGAAAAGTTTTATTACTTCTTTTGAACAACAATATGGGAAAATAAGTAATTATTGCATTTTAGCTTTGCTCCCAACCTATCTTGAAAATGAAAGTTCTTCGTTGGTTTATATGGTTGATTATTTTATTAAGGAATCGGCTCATTCCGAGAGTGGTTTTTACCTTAACAATCATGAAGAATTAGCCAGTAAATTAAGATCATTAGCTAAAAGTAAAACAAAGATTCTTTTAATCGGAGTTTCTTATGCCCTGATTGATTTGGCCGAAAAATTTCCTGTGGATCTTTCCAACATAATCATTATGGAAACCGGAGGGATGAAGGGAAAAAGAAAAGAGCTAACCAAAAAAGAATTACATAACTATCTTTCTTCGCGGTTTGGTGTAACAACAATTCACTCTGAATATGGGATGACAGAGCTCCTGTCTCAAGCCTATTCAAAAGGACATGGTAAGTTTTATACACCACCCTGGATGAAAATCATGATTCGCGACACTTATGATCCTTTTTCTTACCTTGAAAATGGCAAGTCTGGTGGTATTAATGTTATTGATCTTGCCAATATCTATTCCTGTTCGTTTATTGAAACAAAAGATTTAGGAAGGATAAACGAAGACAAAAGTTTCGAAATTCTAGGAAGATTTGATTATAGTGATATTCGTGGCTGCAATTTAATGGTTACAGAATAAAGTTATTTTATACCTAATTTTTCTTTTATAATTTTTGGAATCGCATCCTTGTGCACCATTATTGCAATTGTATTTAATCGCAAAAAGCTTTCCGACATGTATAGATATCCACCAAGATCATTACTGTCATCTCCCCAGGAATTTTTTGTTTTATAATATATTGTTCCTTTTTGATCTTCCGCTAATCCTGTAATATGCATCAAATGATCATCAGTAGTGGTTAAATTATCAAATTCCAGCTGTCGATAATCAGCACTGACATCCTTTTCTTTTTGCGGAGATGTAAATTCAACTGTTCCTTCGGGAACTATGGCCACTTCGTTTTTATGCGAGAATCCTTCATATCCGACATCACCGTCCCAAACAAATGTATATCCGCTTTTTAAAGCCGAATTCATCACAGAGATAAATTCATCTAATGGCACATTATAGTAGTAATCGTGAGACCAGTTATCAGGTACTTCCAATATAATTTTAGAATACATTGGGTGATGTGTAAATGAAGTTAACTCAACATAATCATCTATATTAAACTTTTCTTTTTTTACAAAATCCAGGGGTGTAATTAATTCCTTATTCACTTCTGTTTTTTCAGGAATAATGCCTAAATAAGTATCTAAAACTGCCTGATATGCTTTAAACCAAACAGAAGTTAATTTTTTATTTGGTTTCGTAATAACAACTTCCAATATCGCTTTTAATATTTTATCCAGTTCGCGATGTTTATAATTACCGGGATCGTACTCATTTCCCGGATAAGCTTGTTGAGTGACAAATCCGTATTTTTTAATCTGATTTAGAACATCGTGTGCCTGCCCTCCTTCTCCGAAATTTGCCTTCCCTTGATATCGAACATAATCTAAGGCTTTTTCTTCATAAGCAAAGCGAACAAAATACATCTCAGACAAGTCATATTCATGCTTATTTAAACGTAAAAGTTCAGCTTCAATGAAGGATGTTGTTGAGAAACTCCAGCAAGTTCCAGTATTTTGCTGATCTTTAACAGAACTTACCTGTATGTTTGTAATATCTGTAAATTTATATCCTACCGGTTCTTCCTGTGCAAAAAGATGAAGAGATAAAAATAAAATAAATATAATTCCAAATAGGTTTTTAGTTTTCATATTAGTCTGTTTTTTCATTAGTATAATTTGTTACTCCTCCTGAAACAATAAACTTCATAACATCAGACGGAGGGGCGTCTATTTTTTTTACATGCTCGGCCGGAACAATAAATAACTCACCAGAAAAATTATACGAATGGGGAAAATAAACAGCAACTTTATTACCCTCAACGCCCAGATTAGAAACATCTTCCTGGGTTATAAATCCAAGTTTTTCAAGATCCGAAATAAGGTTTACCTTAACTAAAACAGGTTGGTTAAACTTTTTTTCTTTACCCACAAATGCAGAAAGCAAATCTTTTATAGATGAGTAGATAACTTTAACCAATGGTGCTTTATTAATAAAATGATTTATCAAATTTTTAATTGGCCTTGCAATAATTGTTTGCCCCAATAAACCCAACAATGCAACAAAAAGAAAAACAATAATTAAACTTAATCCGGGTATATTTATATGCAGTATGGAGTATAAGGCCGGTTTAAAAAGTCCATCAAGAAAAATAAATATTTTATATAAAATGTAAATTGTTATTCCTAGAGGAGCAATATATAAAAGGCCCTGAAAGAAATAAGCCAGTAATCGTTTCATTTGTGTTACTTCCTGTTTTAGTAGTTATGATTTGAAATTTTAGTAAAGGTATAATTTATTTACAAGTTATTTAATTCTTGTTTTTATAAAATTAAGAGATCAAAATGTAAGACCATTTAAATGAATAATTGTTTATTTTTGAATCAACTCATTACATCCATATTAAAACATGAATATTGAAGAGATTAGAGAATATTGTTTGGCAAAACCTGCCGTAACGGAGAGTTTTCCCTTTGATGAAGTAACTCTTGTTTTTAAAGTAATGAATAAGATGTTTGCTTTGGTTAGCCTTGATGGTGATTTAAGTATTAATCTGAAATGCGATCCGGAGAAGGCAATTTTTTTAAGAGATCAATACCCCTCGGTAACACCGGGTTATCATATGAATAAGAAACATTGGAATTCTATTCTTGTTAACAGCTTTATTTCCGAAAAAATATTAAATGAATGGATTGATCATTCATATAATTTAGTTGTGAGCTCTTTACCCAGAAAATTGCAGTTAGAAATACAAAGCTGTGGAAAATAAAACAAGAGAAATTAATCCAAACCTATTTTTGTTCGACAACTAGTACAAAGGTGTTGTTCTTTCTGATCAATATCTTCAACGTAGGTGCTTGATCGCATAACACAAATTGGATTTTGACAGTGAATTAAACCGAACATGTGTCCTGCTTCGTGAATGATAACTTTTTTTAAGCGTTCGTTAAGAAGCTTTTCGTTTTTTTCGAGACCATAAAGCTCATTTCTTAATCGATAAGGTGAGACAATTCCCGCATTACCATTTAAAATTGCCTGACCGAAAATATAAGTCAGAATGGGAATAAACAAATCTACTTTAAAGAGTCCTATTTTTTTAAAAGAATTTGGGAAAAACAATTCCGAGACCACTTTAAGTAATGAATTAGCATCGTACTGTCGGCGACCCGGATAGTAAAAATTGCTTATATCAAAATCCTTCTTTTCAAAAATAACCGGATAATGAAACTCACGAAAAATATCTTCATTAATGTTATCAATAAGGTCTTTTTCAAAATGATCGCATGATATTAATATGATGCCTGGCTTTTTCAATCAGAGGTTTTGGTTAAGAATAATATGTTGGAATTTGATTTTACGCTATTTAAATAAATTTGATTTGTTCCTCACAAAACTCTTTATTTGTTCTGCGTTAAATCATATTTTTTAATCTTATTATACAGCGTAGCTCTATCAACTCCAAGTGCTTTTGCCGATCGTGAAATATTCCAATCATAATTATTCAGGATAGTTGAGATATGTTTTCTTTCAAGTTCATCCAAACTTTCAATCGAACTATGAGCTACTTCTTTTCCCAGAGGAAGATCTTTCAATTTAATTTCTTTTCCATTGCCAATAACAATGGCCCGTTCAATCATATTCTCTAATTCGCGCACATTTCCGGGAAATTCAAATTCTTCGAGCTGTTTTAATGCTGCGGGTTCAATTGATATCAGATCTCTGCTCATTGAAGTACAATATTTTTTTATAAAATAATGAGCAAGCAGAGGGATGTCTTCAGTCCTTTCCCGTAAAGGAGGAACCTGGATATTTACTACGTTCAGTCTATAATATAAATCTTCCCGAAAAGTACCACTATTTACCATGCTTTTCAGATCTCTGTTTGTAGCACAAATTACCCTGAAATCCGAGGAGATTTCTTTATTCCCTCCAACCCTTACAAAGGTTTTTGATTCGAGAACACGAAGCAACTCAACCTGCATTTTAGGGGAGATTGTAGCAATTTCATCAAGAAAAATTGTTCCTCCATCGGCCATTTCGAATCGCCCTTTTCGGTTGAAGGTAGCTCCGGTAAATGCTCCTTTCTCGTGTCCAAAAAGCTCGCTTTCAAGTAAACTTTCAGTTAATGCACCACAATGTACACTTACCAAAGGGAAATACTTTCGTGGCGAATTGGAATGTATTGCACGAGCAATTAATTCTTTTCCTGTTCCGCTTTCTCCGGTAATAATAACCGAAGAGTTCGATTGAGCAACACTTTCTACTTCTTTAAGAACTTTTTTTAGGGCTTCACTCTCTCCAACCAAATCTTCAACATTATCAAGAAAAGATATTTTATTTTTCAAGTTCTCATTTTCAGCTTTTAAAGCTATTTGAGCAGAAGCATTTCTAATTAGGTGCGATAAATCATCCGGATCAAAAGGTTTCGTAACATAATCGTATGCTCCTTCCTTTAAAGCCTGTACTGCAGTATCCACAGATGCAAAAGCGGTCATGATTATAAAGATGGGATTTTTATTAAGTGTTTTAATTCTTCTGTGCATCTCCATTCCGTCCATGCCGGGCATTTTGATGTCAGCCAATATGATGTCAAAATCTTTAGATTGTACGATTGATAGTGCTTTCTTTGCATTCTCGGCACATTCAACATAATAACCATCATCTATAAACCAACTATAAAGGGAATCCCTTACAGATTCTTCGTCATCAACTATTAATAT
>DMBU01000135.1 GCA_003446015.1 Bacteroidales bacterium
TTTCCTTGATTATCCATACTCACCGCGCCAGAAATAATGATGTTATTTCCAATTTTTACCGCATGGGAATATCCATACATTTTTTCCACTTCGGGACGAAGCAGAAAATATTCAGGGGTTTCTTTTTGAACTATAGGCTCGATTGGCGTTGTTGTTTCTTTTACTTTTTGGTTACAGCCAATTGCCATAATAGTGAAGAATATTGCTGCTGCTCCAATTGATAAAAATTTTATGATTTTCATTCTTTTAATTTATTTGATGGTTAAAATATTTTCATCATTATTGTTTCATCTCTACCCTAATCAGGCGAATAGTGATGGTTGTGCTTAAATTTTCTACGGAATGAGGTGCTTCCGGGCCTTTCCACATAGTCATTGGAAAAGTAAGAGGTGTTTTTAATTGCCTGGTATCCAATATGATTTTTCCTTTTTCATCATAATCTATAAAATCGCCAGCTTCTTGAATATATAGCACACTAGGCCAACGATGGTGGTGAATTTCTTCTGTTTCACCGGGTGCAAGCGTAACTTCCAAAACCCTAACTTGATCGTTTTCCAATAAGATTTTATGGTTCTTTGGCGCTGCAAAAACAGCATCTAAACTTGCCGGCCAATAGTCTGGCTCGTCCCAATAATGCGGATCCACAGAATTATAGGCGAAAGACTTGTCTAAATTTTTTTCTTTTTCCTGGCTGAAGGTTGCAGTGATTGCAATGGAAAAAATTAAGAGTGATACGTATGTTTTTAAATTTTTCATATATATTTTTTTAGCCTGTCCATTCCTAAAAGTAGTATGGACAGGCAGTTGTTTTAATTGTTCATTGGTTCGATTGAAGCTTCTGTTGAAGCAGATTCCTTCAGTTTCTGCAAATCCAGCGCTAAAGCTGAAATATCCCAATAGCCTATTTCTTTTACAATTTTTCCGTCAATAAATCGGCACGTAATATGAACTGGAATTTCATACAATTGGTTATTTGCTGTAAGTCTTCCCTGCCACAATCCCCAAAAATTTACCCAGGTTTCTCCTTTATCCGTTACCACCATTTCATATTCAGATTCTTCAGGGACATATTTCCAAGACGAAAAAATAGTGGCGTCTTGTTTGTTTTGAGCTATCATCTGTGCTAAGGACTGGGCATTTTTCTCGGTTACATTATTTAAAATTTTAGCGGTATCGGAATAATGGGTTGCCAAAGATTCCCAATTGCCAATTTCATAATCCTTAATAACCTTTTTGTAAATATCAATCTCGGGTGAATTTTGAGTGTAGCGTACTTCGTTTTTACAGGAGGTTATAAATGCAATTAGCATTGCAATAAGCAATATTTTTTTCATTCGTTTTGATTTTTTTAAATCCGGGCGTGACCATATCAAATCACACCCGAATTTGGCTTAGTTAGTAGCTAAGTTGATTATTTTTTTGTTGCTGAATAAGATAAATCCGGACGCATTCCACCTGATTTGCTTTCATATTTATCAACATATTTAAACATATCTTCAAATAGTTTCTTTCCTTCTTCACCTAACAAAGCTTCATTTTCATCACTTTGACGGGCATAGTCTTGGGCATCTTTGGCCGATACGACTGCTAAGAAATAATCGCCCATAGTACCAAACCCGGCACGATAAATTCTAAAATGTTCTTTAGCGCCTTTTTTCTCATAAAGTGCTTTAAGTTCTTTTATTTTTTCTCTTAAATTTTGAACATTTTCAGGTGTAACATATAAAAAATGCCATTTACGATAGTTTTTTCCCTCGGTATTAATGGTAAGCCCATTTGGCATATAGGAAAGTTCATTGCTTAACACCACAATATAATTACCGTGCTTGTCATAACATTTATTAAAGCGATCAAAAATGGCCCTAAAATTTTCATTTCCCATTTTTTCTGCCAATGGCGCTAAAGTGTTTTTATCCAAATCGGCCATATTTTTTATGGGCGTTATACTTAAATAAGTGCCATCATCTATTTGGGCAGTTGTCCAATCAGCATCTTTTAAATCGTGTTTTTTGCAGGCAGCAATAAAATCTTTTGAAACTTTTTCATATTCACCTGTCATAGACGGTTTTACCTGATCGGCGTGAATCCAAAAAGCTTGATTGGCCTGAGCGTTTGAAATTATTGGCAACAGCAATAGTGTTATTGCCAGTATCATTGTAGTTTTTAGTGTTTTCATTGGTGAAATTATTTTAAGTTAATTACTTAATTCTTCATTCAACGAGTATAAATAGCTCCAGGAATTTTCGAGAGAAGCCCTAATTTTGGCTCTTATTTCATCTGTTTTTTTCTTTCCGTGTTTGTTTTCATATACTTTCCAAATACCATCTCTGGTTATATCCAAATCTGCATAGCCTTTATAAGGAGTTGAAATCATATAATCTGGGGAATCTGGACCGCCGCCCATAAAACTGTACCAAGATCCTCTTGGTGTTCCTTCTAAAGATCTCAATAATGCAGCAGTTTCCTTAATAACCTCATTAAAAGCAACGCCATTTTCCACTCTGAAGAAACTTACCCACACCAATTTTGTGCCTTCTAAAGGAGAAGTTCTGCTCACTTCAGGCATCGTACGTGCAATATTGTAATTTACTTTTTCCACGTGGGGCATAATAAGTTCAAGCACTTTCATACGGCATTCTTTTCCAGCCGAATCTTCTTTGTCCATTTCAGCCCAATTGTCCATCATCCCTGTCATTACATACATAATTCCTTCTCCTTGAACACGTTTCCAAATATTCCATTTGTCTGTTCCTTTGTTTTCCAAATAACATTCTTTCCACATTTTTACACCTGCAATAAATTGGGAATTGTGACCTGGTTTTACGGTAATTTCGCTCATACTTAATAGTTTACTTCCATCATTTTGGGAAAATGCAAACATTGGAATAAGAAGAGCTAGCAATAATAATTTTTTCATGATTTTAATTATTTAATTGGTTAGATGCTCCAAAACTACGCAGTGAACTTCAGAAAAAATTGTACAATTATTGCAAAAACTTGGACTTTTATGGCAAATAGGATGGTTTAAACACTTGAATTTACAAATTGAAAATTATCGCTAGATTTTTGTTATGATTAATTGGATTTATGGCTCTTTTTATAAGCGGAAGGACTGCAGCCAAATTGATTTTTAAAAGCTCTTGAAAAATAAGCTTGGTCATTAAAACCAGTCTGAAAACAAATATCAGTTAAGGTTCCTGCATTTTTTTTGATTAAATCTGCTGCGCGTTGCAATCGAATGTTGCGGATTAATTGGCCAGGAGCCTGATCAATGAGTGCTTGAAGTTTTCTGTGTAATTGTGACGAACTTAAACACATTTTATCTGCGAGTTGCTCCACACCAAAACTGATGTTTTCTATATGGTCTTTTATATGTTGAATGGCTTTTTCCAAAAACTGTTGGTCAACAGATGCCAACGGAATTTCATCAGAAGAAACCACGAATTTATTCTGATATTTTTTAAGAAGCTGCTCTCTTTGCTGAATGAGATTATTGATAATTATTTGAAGTTCTTTTACGCTAAATGGCTTTGTTAAATACGCTTCAATACCGGTTTCCAGTCCAGCAAGCCTATCTTCTTGAGTGGCTTTTCCCGTTAAAATCACAATAGGAATGTGACTGGTTTTTTCCTCATTTCTTAATAGGTGCACCATAGAAATTCCATCTATTTCTGGCATCATTACATCGGTGATAATGACATCAGGAATGGCTTTTTTTGCCTGCTCAAAGCCTTCTTCACCGTTAGAAGCTTCAATCACTTTGTAGGTTGGTTGCAATATATTTTTGATAAAAGTTCGAATAGCCAGATTATCTTCCACCAACACAATAATTTTTTTATCGAAGTTTATTTCAGGTATTTGAAGCTTTTTATTTTGATGGGATTTTAAACCAGAAGGTGCTTGGGTTTTTATTTCAATCTCCGATGCATTCATTATTTCAGAAACTGCGCCAATTGGAATTTCTATGGAAAAAGTTGTTCCTTTTTGACCGGTTAATTCTTCATTTCTGAAAACGTTGACGGTTCCATCGTGCAATTCAACCAATTCCTTTACCAAAGCCAATCCAATGCCGGTTCCTTCATACAATCTGGTGTCTGAATTGTCGGCCTGATAAAATCGGTCAAAAATGTTAGAAATGGCATCTTTTTCAATCCCAATACCGTTATCACTAATACAAATGGAAAGAAATTCTTTATTTTTTCTTTGGACTGTTAAGGTGATTTCGCCGTTTTCGGGGGTGAATTTTAAGGCATTTGACACAATATTCATAATGATTTTTTCCATCTTCTCTTCATCAAAAACCACTTGAATATCAGCTTCATCTGAAACAAAATTTAAAGAAATATGTCTTTTTTCTGAAAAAGACTCTACGGAAAAAAATAAATTTTTGAGAAATAACACCATATTTTGCTGAGAAAATTTTAGCGTCATCTTTCCTGCTTCCAATTTGGAAATATCCAACAATTCATTGATCAGTTTTAAAAGTGTTTTTGCATTTTGATCAATGCCCTCTGCCTGCTTTTTTATATAATTTGTTGGCAACGTTTCCATTAAATTTTCGGCATAACCGCTAATTAATGTTAATGGTGTTCTGAATTCGTGGGAAATATTGGCGAAAAAGCGTGATTTTAATTGGTCTAAAACCTTCAAAGTATGATACTCTTTTTGTTCAAGCTCCAAATCATTTTTCATTTTAATTCGTTTCATCTCATACCTTCTAATAAAATAGAGCAGCAATATAAAAAGCAATAAATAAAGGGTGATTGCCATCCAAGTTCCCGACCAATGGGGCAAAACCCTGAACGGAATTGAAATTCCCTCTTCATTCCATACCCCGTCATTGTTGCTGCCTTTTACTTTTAAGATATAATTTCCGTCAGGCAAATGGGTAAATGTCGCAGTTCTTGTGTGTTCTAGATATATCCAATTTTCATTAAAATTTTCAAGCTTGTACGCATATTTATTCTTACCGGGAGATGAAAAATCAAGCGCCGCAAATTCAAAAATAATGATTTCATCTTTTTTGGTCAATGTGATATTTTCATTGGGATTTATCTGCAAATCTTTAATTTCCAAACCTTCCTTCTTTTTTTTATTTTGTCTGTAAACTTTTATGCCTGTAATACTCAATGGTGGCAGAAATGGATTGTCATTAATTTGGTCGGGAAAAAAGTAATTCAGCCCGTTAATGCCGCCAAAAAACAATTCCCCTTTTGAACTTTTAAAACTGGCACCCGTATTAAACTCATTGCTTTGCAAGCCGTCTTCCACGTCAAAATTTCTGAATTTTTTTGTTTTCATATTGTATTTTGAAATTCCATTATTGGTGCTTAACCAAAGATTATCCTGAGAATCTGAAGAAATTCCATAAATCACATTGTTGGGAAGTCCATCTTTTTGAGTGTAGTGCGTAAATGATTGTTTACTGATATCAAATAAATTTAACCCGCCAGAAGTGCCAATCCACAAAAAAACATCAGGTTTAAGAGGATCTGGAAATATGGCATTTACCTGATTGTTGCTTAGGCTGTTTGGTATTTCAGGATTGTTTTGGTATCCGTAAAAAAGTTCCTTGTTTTTGTCAAAAACCAACAAACCGTCTTTGGTTCCCAACCACAGTTGGTTTTTGTTGTCTTCATAAATAACACAGCGATTTGTAAAATTATTCCTCGGATTATCAGCCAACCTATAATGTTTAAATATGCCTTTTTCCCTATCTGTCATTTTACTCAGATAGTTTTCAGCGACGATCCATATCATTTCGTTTTTATCCTCAAAAACTGCTGAAACTCCTTTACGCTGAATTTCATCTGGTTTTTTTTGATCATTTTTAAATTGTTTTGCTGTTTCTGTTTTCGGATTGTAAACAAACAATCCTTCTGTTGAGGCAAACCATAATTTACCATCTTTCGATTTAATCATTGACCAAACACTCGTATTGCCAAAGGCGTTTAAATTTTTTGAGCTTGTTTCAAAACTTTTAAGTTCATCTGTTTTTCGGTTCCAACGATAAAGTACTTCAGCACTAATCCAAACAAATTGTTCATTTTCTTCTAACACAGATCGAATACTGAATCCGGTTACTCTTGAATTTTGAATTGTTTTCCGTTTCAATAAACCAAATCTATTGGATTTTGGATCGTAAAAATCGATTCCCATACCGCTTGTGCCAATCCATAAAATATTTGTCCGGTCTAAAAACAAGCTTGAAATGCTGTTATAACTAATTGATTCCGGATTTACAGGGTCGTTTTTAACCGAGTCATATTTCAACGTTTTTGTGTTAAATCTCATCAACTCTCCAGGTGTCGCCAACCATAAAACACCTTGCTTGTCCTGCATAATTTCATTAATTTCTCCCCATCCATATCTAAAAATACTCAAGTGATGCGGAAATACTTTGAAAGAATTGTCAATGACATTAAATTTAACCAAACCAGTTCGCGTGCCAAGCCACAAATTATTATTATCGGCAATTCTGATGGCAGAAACAGAAAAATCAGTGTTACCTCCCAAAGCATTTGGGTGTTTTATGTCGAAATAGAAAGATGAAATTAATTCTGTCTTGGGATCCATTCGGTTTAAACCTTTCTCGGTTCCAATCCAAATAATTCCTTCATCATCTACCAATATTTTTTTTATAATATTGCTGCAGAGCGGAAATTTTCTTGAATTATCAATATGGTATTGTTTTATTTTAGTCAAATCATACTTCTGATTTAAAAAAGGAATCCTAAAAATACCGCTACCAATTGTTCCTATCCAAATATTGCCGGTTTTATCTTGGGCAATCGTTTTAATTTCTGCAGCATTTTTATTTTTTGATTGGGTTACAGGAAGCGAAATTCTTTGAAATGATTTGTTGGCTGCATTGTAAACATTGACAATTCCGTCTTCGGTGCCAATCCACAATTTTCCGTTCAGGTCAGTAAATAGCGTATTTATACTGTTGGATGAAATTGAATTTGGGTTATTGGGATCATTTTGAAAAACGGTAAATTTGTATCCGTCAAATTTATTTAAACCGTCTTTGGTGCCAAACCACATAAAGCCTTCCTTATCCTGAGAAATTGATAATACTAGATTTTGAGACAATCCGTCGTTTATGGTCAAGTGTTTAAAACGGACATCTTGTGCAAGGCTTTCTATTGGAAAAAAATTCCAAATTATATAAAGCACAGCTATTTTTTTAATATATTGATTCATCTTCACTGTTTAATACTTTAACAGATGCTTTGTAATATGAATCGATTTGAGGCGGTAACTAAAAATTAATTACATCAATCGTTATTAATTTAAATACTATTTTAACAGGTGATTTTTAAATATATTATTGATTGTTAAAGGGGTTACAATTAATAAATGCACCAAACTTAAGTGTCTAATATGTCCAAATATATAAAATATATTTTAAGTTTTACATAATTGTTATTTAATCATTTACGCAAAAATAATTGTGAATTATTTTTTTAAGCCAAACACAAATTTTATCAAATGAATTAAATTTGGGTATTATTCATTATTTTTTAGCTGCTTTTTTTAGCAGTTAATAACCTTTTTTCACACATCTTTAACTTAAATTTGCTTATAAATAAGTATCATTGCATATGCTAAATAAAATATTATATACCGCTTTATTTTTACTTTCACTTCAGAGTTTTTCCCAGGAAATTAAAATAGCTGATTCGTTGAAAAAGAGTTCATTCTTGGTATCATTAAGAGGTCAGATCATTGATAATTCAAGCAAATTGCCTTTAGTTGGCGCACATTTATTCAACCTAAACTCAGTTATTGGGACAGTTTCCAATGATAATGGAATGTTTGAACTTGCAACTTCCGTAAACGACACTATTTATGTTTCTTATTTGGGTTATCAATCCATAAAATTAAAAATCACCAACGATTTGCTAAAAGGAAACGAATTGGTGATTGAATTGTATGAAAGAACAGAAGCAATGGAAGAAATAGTGGTAAGCTCCCACAAATTAATTGGTGTTTTAGAAATTGACGCTAAAAATGTTCCTAAAGATAAATATTCACGTATTCACATTAACGGTGTGCCTCAAACTTATGAAGTTGGCACCAGGCAGCGGAAAGAGTTTAATTCTCCTGTGGATGCGCTTTTCAGGCCGATTGATTATGTGTACAATATGTTCGGGAAAAGTCCGAATCAGTTAAAAAAGCTGAAGAAATTGAAAGATGATGACAAGCTTCGTACGATGCTGGATACCAGCAACAGAGAATTGTTGATGGAATATTTAGGGATGACTGCTGAAGAATTAAACGAATTGTTAAATGAATGCAACTACTCCGATTATTTTATAAAATCTGCCAGCGATTTACAGCTTATTGAAGCCGTGTTACTTTGTTATGAAAATCATAAAGCCATCAAAAAAGGAAGCACAATTAAGGAAAAATAGCTCCCTAACATCAATAAAAGTTAAAAGGTATACGTCAAGAAAACTTGAAACTCGGAACCAGAGATTTCACAACTTGCAACATAGCTGAGTCTAAACACAACAGTTAAACAAATTATCAGTTTTTATTCCGCAACCAACTCATCCAATAAGTTTCTGATTTTTTTGCTGTTCCAATCGGCAGAACCGGTTTTGGCGATTAGAATATTTCCTTCTTTATCAATTAAATAAGTGGCCGGAATGCTATTGGTTTTGGTAAAACTATTTGGCGGAGCGCTCACCGCATTATACACAGGCAAATCATATTCGTTTTTATTAAAAAATCCCTCAACAATTGGCCAATCTTCATTGGTGACAAACACAAAAGCGACTTTATCCTTATAATCGACATATAATTTTTGAATCATTGGCATTTCTGCGCGACAAGGCGGACACCAGGTAGCCCAAAAGTTTACAAAAATAACTTTATCCTCTAGTTCATTAAAATTGATGCTTTCTGTATTCAATCCCTTTAAATCCCAATCATAAGAACTTAATTTTTC
>DMBU01000136.1 GCA_003446015.1 Bacteroidales bacterium
TAAAAAAATATCTAAAATACTTATTATCAACGAATCTGCTGTTTCCAAACACATCGATTCACTTAAACGACTGAATGTAATTGAAAGAATTGGCGGCACTAGAGGTTATTGGAAAATTAATCAATGATTGGGGAACTGCTTTATTTTCAATAGAATTTCGAATTGATTAAATAGAAATTTAATCCACTGATCTTAAAACCACTAAACTTTGTAAGGTTTAGATAAGCAGTTTGCCCTGAGCGAAGGGAAGAAAAATCAAAACTTTAAAAAACATTCCCCCATAGGGCGTTGTTCACTTCCAATCTTTCGGAACGAATCTTTCGGAATAAACTTACGCAAAAGTACGCCATGAATCCATTCGACGCTATTGCGATAGAAAAACTAAAAAGCAGTCTTGTAATAAACAATAAAGGCGAATTATTATTTCCTGAAAGCGATTTCGGGAAAAGAAGTGAAGCCAGAAACAGATTACTTGCCGATTTGCTATCAAGAACTGATTTTATGGAAAAAGCAGGTACAGGTATTAAAAGGGTTAGAGATGCTTGCGATGCCAATGATAACAAAATCAGTTTCGCCTTTACGGATGCTTTTTGGATTCAAATCTATTCTAAGCATGTCTCAGAAACTGATGAAAAAAAAAGTCGTAGAAAAAGTCGTAGAAAATCTAACTATAAATCAGAAAATGATTATANNCTGAAAAACAACAACGAAGTAGGCAAAAGCCGCTTGTGAATGGTATTACCAAAACTTAAAACAATGAAAGCAAAAATTATCAATCTTCCAAAAATAGAAGACCCAAGAGGCAATCTCTCTTTTATTGAGGAAGAAAACCACATTCCTTTCAAGATTGAACGCACCTATTGGATCTATGATGTGCCGGGTGGACAAATGCGTGGAGGCCATGCTTTTAAAGAACAGCAAGAGTTAATTGTGGCTCTTTCAGGTAGTTTTGATGTTGTGGTGGACGATGGGAAAACAAAGCAAAATTTCTCTCTAAACCGCTCTTATTACGGGCTATATTTACCTGCCGGATTATGGAGACAAATGCAAAATTTTGCAACCAATTCTTTGGCATTGGTAATGAGTTCTACTCATTTTAACGAAATGGATTATATTAGAGATTATGAAGAATTTGAAAAATACAGGAGGGAAAATGAAAAGTAGTGTTTACGATTGTGTTGTGCTCCCATTAAATAAAATCCACAATAGGGCTGGAAATATTACCATAGTGGAAGGACAAAAAAACATTCCCTTTAATGTAAAACGAATTTACTATTTATACGATATCCCTGGCGGAGAAGCACGTGGAGGGCATGCCCACAAAGAATTATACCAGTTAATTGTTGCAGCCGGAGGTTCTTTTGATGTTTTGCTTGATGATGGGATAAACAAGAAAATTGTAACATTGAACCGCCCCGATTATGGCCTTTTAATTGTTCCGGGAATCTGGCGAGAGCTTTTTGAATTTTCATCTGGAGCTGTAAGTCTTGTAATGGCTTCTCATAAATATGATGAAAATGACTATCTAAGAGAATATAATGATTTTAAAAATTACAAAGATGAAGTGGAGTAACAGGAATGTTTATGTTAGTAAGACCGCAATTATTGGAAAAAATGTTCAGATAGGGGTTGGTACAATTATTTATGATAATGTAGAAATAGGGGATAATACATTCATAGGACCAAATTGTATTATTGGCGAACCCACTGCTAGTTATTATAAAAACCCTAATGAACATAATTTTTTAAAAACAACAATTGGCAATAACTCTATTATTAGATCAAATACAATCATATATGAAAATGTTATCATTGGAGATTTTTTTCAAACAGGACATTATGCAATTATACGAGAGGAAAGTATAATTGGAAAGCATACTAGTTTTGGTTCTAAATCGGAGCTGCCTGGGAAATCTACAATCGGCGATTATGTGCGTATTCATAGTAATGTTATGCTAAGTGAAAATAATTTAATCGAAAATTTTGTTTGGATTTTTCCTTTTGTAGTTTTGACAAATGTTAAACACCCTCCTCTTGGGGAGTTTATGCAAACTAGAATAGGTGAATATACCCAAATATTTGCCCATGCTGTTATTTTGCCAGGAATAACTATTGGGAAAAACGCCATAATTGGAGCAGGGGCATTGGTTACAAAAAACGTGCTTGATGAGCGGCTTATAATTGGTAATCCTGGCAAGGACGTAAAATCCGTGCGTGAGATTAAAGATAGTGAGGGTAATTTGCTCTACCCTTGGAAGGATTCATTAAAAGAATACAGAGGATATCCATGGCAAGAAAAATCATAAACAAAGAAAGTTTTTTAAATGACAATAGATAAGAAAGATGAGAATTTATTTATAGAATACTTTTTATGATTAAATTTTTAGACCTAAAAGCCATAAACGATAGTTATGAACCCGAATTATCGGATGCTGTTAAACGTGTACTTGATTCCGGCTGGTATTTGCTCGGCAAAGAAAATGAAGCTTTTGAACAGGAGTATGCTTCCTATATTGGAACAAGACATTGCATTGGAGTAGCAAATGGTTTGGATGCCCTCAGGCTTATTTTTAAAGCCTATATCTTAATGGGAATAATGCAAGAAGGCGATGAAGTAATTGTTCCTGCCAATACCTATATTGCTTCCATCCTAGCCATTACTGACAATCGTTTGGTTCCTATTTTGGTAGAGCCTGATATTACCACATACAATATCGATTCAGAGCTGATTGAAGCTAAAATCACCAAACGCACAAAAGCGATAATGATTGTTCATTTGTATGGACAAAACGCTATGAATGCCGAAATCCAAGGTTTGGTTGACAAATACAATCTGAAATTAATTGAGGACAATGCACAGGCAGCCGGATGCTTTTATGGTAACAACCGAACAGGTTCCTTAGGCGATGCTGCCGGACATAGTTTTTATCCCGGCAAAAACCTAGGCGCTTTGGGCGATGGCGGTGCTGTTACAACAAATGATGAAAAACTCGCATCGGTTATTCGTGCTTTGGCCAATTATGGAAGTACTAAAAAATATGTAAACGATTATCAAGGGCTCAATTCCCGGCTTGATGAAATACAAGCTGCTATTCTGCGAGTAAAATTAAAACGCCTCGATGCCGATAATCAACGCCGCCGCGAAATTGCCCAATACTATATTGAAAACATTAAGCATCCTGAGATAGTTTTACCCTTTGCCAATAGCCAAAAGCTAATCCCGAAGGGTCGGGACTTACGCTACGCTTCAGTAGCCAACAGTCACATTTGGCATCTCTTCGTTATCCGCACCCCACAACGTGACCAATTACAACAATATTTGACGGAAAATGGCATACAAACATTAATCCATTACCCAATTCCGCCGCACAAACAATTGGCTTACAAGGAATGGAATGGATTGTGTTTTCCGATTACAGAGAAGATTCATTATGAGGTATTGAGTTTGCCGATTAGTCCGGTGATGAGAGAAGAAGAGTTTGTAAAAGTGGTTGAGAGATTGGATGAGTTTAAATAAGTATGGCAAAAGACAGAAATTCATACATTAGTATCATTAAAGCGACATCTTTATTTGGAGGAGTAAAAATCCTGCAAATTATAATCTCGATAATTCGCTCAAAATTTATTGCCGTTCTGCTTGGCCCAACAGGTATGGGAATAGCGGGTCTTATTTCTTCATCAACAGATATAATAAGTTCATTAACGGGTTTTGGTTTAAGAACAAGTGGTATACGGGAGGTTTCTCAGGCTTATTCTACGGGGGATGATTTGCGGAAAAACACCACTATTACAGTTCTGAGAAAATTAGTTTTGCTTACGGGAATTACGGGAACCATCCTAACCTTTTTACTTTCATCACATTTAAGCGAATGGGCTTTTGGAAACAAGGATTATTCGTTGGCTTTTAAAATGGTTTCAATTATTCTATTGTTTAATCAGATAAATATCGGCCAGATGGTTCTGTTACAAGGGACATACCGATATAAAGATATTGCAAAATCAACATTGTATGGAAGTATATTAGGTCTCATACTAACTGTTCCACTCTATTATTTATGGGGAATAGATGGGATTGTACCCGCAATAATAATAGCTTCCTTAATACAGCTTTTATTGTCTTGGTATTACACAAGAAAAATAAGCTATAAAAAAATCAACTTGACAATTAAACAAAGTTTTTCAGAAGGGAAAGTAATGTTAACCTTAGGAATTGCAATTGCAGCTACTGGCTTTGCAACACAAGGAACTGCATATTTGGTTAGGGTATTTATTTCAAATTATGGCAGTATTGCCGATGTGGGATTGTATACTGCAGGCATAGCAATTGCAACTACTTATGTGGGTTTGGTTTTGAATGCAATGAGTACGGATTATTCTCCGAGACTAGCATCAGTGGCTAACAATGGGAAAGACCTGATAAAAGTAATCAATAAACAAGCTGTTTTACTAGTTACGACTTTGGCCCCGTTAATTATCTTATTTATTGTTTTTATAAAACAGGTTGTTATTATTTTATATTCGAATAAATTTATTGAAATCACAGGAATGATTGAATGGGTTATGCTTGGCATGTTTTTTCGGGCAATAAGTTGGTCAATATCTTTTTCATTTGTTGCAAGAGGAGATTCTAGAATTTTTTTTTTGAATGAGTTAGTTGCTAATGTTTATTCAATCTCACTTTCTGTAATTGGTTACATTCTTTTTGGTCTTGTAGGTTTGGGAATGGCATTTTTATTTTCATATACTCTCTATACGATTCAAATGTATTTGGTCGCAAAAAAGAGATTTCTATTTTCATTTAATGCTGATTTTCGTGCAATATTTATTCCGCAAATAATCTTGACCTTTTTATGCTTTGTAATTACTAAAATCGTTGGGTATAATGCATATCGCTATATAGTTGGAATTTTATTTGTTACTATTACTCTATGGATTTCCTATAAAAGATTAAGTAAAATGATCGATATCCCTTTAGTTATAGAAAATATAAAGAACAGAATAACACATAAATAATTATGAACACAAATAATCCTAAAATATCGGTTGCTGTAATTACGTACAATCAGGAAGCCCTTATTGGAAGAGCATTAGATTCTTTATTATGTCAGAAAGATTTTGTATATGAAATTATAGTTTCAGATGATTGCTCAAAAGACAAAACATGGGAGGTATTACTGAATTACCAAAGGGAATACCCTACTATAATTAAACCATTCAGAAATGAAGTTAATTTAGGCATTTTCGGGAACGTGGAGCAAACATGGAGCAAAGTAACTGGAGATATTATATTTTTACTGGCAGGTGATGATATTTTTTGCGACAAAATTTTTGAAAATACTTATGAGCTGGTATCAAAAAATCAAATTGACTTTAAAAACGATGCATTTCTCGTGTTTTTCGACTTTATGGTTAAAAGTATAAATGGTGAGGAAAGGGTATTCAGTAATTCGTTAATCAATAAACATAATTCTCTTAGTCTTAAGATTCGAAATCTCATATACAATCGTTCTTTGGGTATGAGCTTCCCTGTTTTGAAAAAACATTTTTCTGTTGACAAGGAAATTGGAATCACAGCTGAGGGGTTAATAGATATACAGGCACATTTGTTTTCAGATAAGGCATATTATATGCCTTATGTCGGATCTGTGTATTATTCAGATATAGGCATATCTACTCGTTTAAATAGACGTGACCATATTATTTCATATATAAAATATTATGATGTTCTTATTAAAATGCTTGGCGATGCAAAACGGCTAACAAAACAGGATCTCGTATGGATTAAATACTTGAAATCAAAGTTTGTTTTTCAGATCTCACCGTCTTTCATAAATTTATTTAGATATTTTATAGGAATGATTAAGAATACAAAGCTGAACTATGGCTTTAAATTTTTGAAACGTGAGTATCGGACTTTTGTTTTAAGCATATTAAGAATTAAATGACATGTAATTTTGTAACTGAAAAAATAATTAATACTTCATAATGAAATTTAAAAGAAAAATAGACAAATTTTTTGATGTTATTTTTGATTTACTACTCTTAAATCCTGTAATTAAACTTTTTATAACGTTAAAAATGCGTTATATAAAGCCTAGAATAAATAAAATTGAAGGGTTAATTAATGTAGAGAAGATTAAGCAAAAAGGAAAGGATTTGAGGATTCATGGGTCCATCTCAATCACTGGGATAGATAAATTGCAAATTGGGGATTATGTCCGTATTGGAAAAGGGGCATACTTTAGTTGTGAAGGAGGTTTAACGATTGGGAATAATGTTCAGTTCAGCAGGAATGTGCTAATTTATACTAATAGTCATGATATTAACTCTGCAGCAATTCCTTACGATAAAAATTATATATATAAACCTGTTATAATAGGTAATTCAGTATGGATAGGGATGAATGTAACTATTGCCCCTGGCACAATCATTGAAGATGGTGCTGTTATAGGAATGGGAACTGTTGTTTCAGGAGTAGTTCCCAAAGGATCTATTGTTGTTGGCAAAAAACACAGAATTATTGGTTATAGAGATATGGATGAATTTAATAAAAAGGATTTAGATCAAAAATATTTTGGTTTATTATTTCCAGATAGCTAGTTATTTATTTTTTATTCCACAATAAAGATTAGTGCTGAAATAAATACGTTTCTATTCATAGAAAAGGCAAGTAACTAGTAATGAAAAAGATTTTATATATCCACCACGCTGCCGGCTGGGGTGGTCCAACAAATAGTTTGATCAAATTAATAAATGGACTTGATAAATCTAAGTATAAAGCAGAAGTTTTATTGCTTAAAAATTCAATGGTTGCAGATAAACTAGCTGAAAATGGTATTAAATATAGGGTTGCAGAATCCAAATTTTATAAGAAATACTATCAATTCTTTGCACATAGTGAAGCAGGTTATGTTAAATGGTATAACATCTATGGTTTTGCAATCCAAGCTATTTCGTGGATTTTATCACGGTATATATTTGCCAGGAAAGAATTAGAAAAATGTGAGTTTGATATTGTTCATCTAAACTCTTCAGTATTGACAGATTGGCTTGCTCCTGCAAAAGAAAAAGGAAAGGTTATCATTCATGTTAGGGAGCCTTTCCGAAAAGGCAAACTGGATATTATACATCATTTTTTCAAATCGTTAATAATCAAATATGCGGATCAAATAATTGCCATAAGTCAAGATAACGCTATTCGTATTGGTATCCCAACCAAAACAGAGGTTATATACAACTATTCGGAAATTCCTGATAATCTGCCATCCAAAGAGTCGTATGCCTCAAAGAAGGTATTATACCTTGGAGGTTCGAGTACAAGTAAGGGGTTTTATACCTTGGTAGATGCTTTAGATTATTTGGACACTCAAGTCAAAGTTTATTTTGGGGGTAAATATGTGACAAATAGTAAACCCAAATCTTTGGTCCAATACATGAGATTGTACTTGTCCAAACAAAAAAAGAGAAATTCAGCGATTCGAAAAATAAATAATCATCCAAATGCAATACTAATCGGGCTGGTTCATAATACGCATGATTATTTTGAAGAAGTAAGTTGTCTTGTTTCTCCATTTATCGTAACACACTTTTCACGTCCTGTAATTGAAGCTCATCTGCATCGAAAACCCGCAATAGGTTCTGATGTTGAAGGGATGGAGGAGATTATTGAACATGAAATAAATGGGCTAATTGTCCCTAGAAATAATCCAAGAGCATTGGCGGATGCCATTAATGGATTAACCACGGATAGTCAAAAAACAAAATTATATGGAGAGAATGGTTATAATACTGCTGTGATAAAATATACATCAACAAATATTTTGCTCTTTGAGATATTGTACGATAAATTGTTGTTACCATATATATATGTTAACCACAACAAGCGTTATTTAAAATCATAAAATTATATGAAAAATGAATAGGGAAAGTGTAAATATGCGAATACCGGATTGGGTAATTTTATATACAATTGCATCCACTACGCTTTATATGATTTCCAGAAATTTACCGCTCGGTTCCGGGAGTTTTGCCTTTGTTTGGGCCCCCATTACTTTAGTCTTTATTTTCAGTTTACGCCCCAAAACTTTTATTAAAGGGCCGATGAAGAATTTGCTTATTTATGGTATGCTAATGGTTGGTATTTTGCAATATACGCTATGGCAAAACATGAATGATTGGAATCAAATTCGTATTTTATATGAGTTTTATTACTTGGTAATAATGACTGCTATTTTATATTACTATTGGGGAAAGGGAGAATTAAGAAGGCTCGCTTTATTAAGTAAGTGGACTTTTGTATTTATAATCATTACGCTTATAACTACAAATATTGCTCTTTATCTTGATCCCAATCTTGTTCGTGAAGCTGCGCGTACCGGAATGTTTTCTGATTATCAGGAGAATATTTATAAATATACTGGAGCAATGGGTTATGGTTATATCCAAGCCGTCATACTTTTGATTCCCATCCTTGTTTATCACATTAAAAGAAAAAAAAGAATGGTCTTTTCCCCAAAAGTACTAATTGCAATTCTAATACTTATATTAATTACAGAGATACGTGCTCAAGTTTTTGCCAATGTATTGGTGACGGCTCTAATCACGATCCTTTCAGTTCTAGGATCCAAAAAACGAAGAGTTTCTTTTGTCACAATTTCATTGGTAGGCATTCTGTTTACAGTCATACCAAATACTTTCTATTCAAATCTATTTTATTCCTTAAGTTCTAATTTTAATACAGAATCCGAAATGTATTATAAACTTACAGATTTCGCCAAGTTTATTGAGAATCCGGATCTTGACACTTCTACAGGGGCAGGAGGAAGAGCAGAACGTTATCCTTTGCTTTTAGGGGCATTACAAGCCAACCCTATCTTTGGTCATGCATCAGGCACTAGTAGTTTAAATATCGATTTAGGAGCCCATCTTTATTGGATGAATAGACTCGCTCTTTGGGGTATCCCGGGCTTCCTGTTTTTTTTATTTGTGCTTTTTAAAATATTCAAGAGCATTGGTTCTTTATTTGATGATGGCTATAGGTTTTATTATTTTCTTTCTGTAGTGGCATTCATTATAATGGGTTTATCTAAGGCAATCGGGGGCACTGAAGTATGGCTAATGCTAATAGTGTTTATTCCAGGGCTTTATTTTCTCCCCCTTTTACAGCCAACAAGAAGAGTGAAGCCTATTCAAAAAGAAATTGAAGCTAATTGATGGCTGCAGATAAATAATATTAAAATATTGATATGAAAATAAACAGTATACTTTTAATAACTGGCGGCACAGGCTCATTTGGCCAGGCCGTTTTAAACCGCTTTGTCGATACAGATGAATTTTCTGAAATCAGAATCTTTAGTCGGGATGAGAAAAAGCAGGATGATCTGCGTAAAAAGCTAAATAATTCCAAAGTAAAATTTTATATTGGCGATGTGCGTGACCAGCGCTCGGTTGATAGTGCTGTAAAAGGGGTCGATTATATTTTCCATGCTGCCGCCTTAAAACAAGTGCCTTCCTGTGAGTTTTTCCCAATTGAAGCGGTAAAGACCAATGTGCTGGGAGCGGAAAATGTGATGCAATCGGCGGTACGCTTTGGCGTTAAGAAATTGGTGGTTTTAAGTACCGATAAGGCGGTTTACCCGGTTAATGCCATGGGTTTAACCAAAGGATTGATGGAAAAGGTGATGGTGGCCAATGCGCGGAATTCGAATTCAACCATTTTGTGCGGTACGCGTTATGGAAACGTAATGGCGAGCAGGGGTTCAGTGATTCCCTTATTTATTGAGCAGATGAAAGCCGGGAAGGATTTAACCATTACCGACCCCGATATGACCCGCTTTATGATGACCCTGGAAGAAGCCGTTGATCTGGTTTTGTATGCTTTTGAAAACGGGAATGCGGGGGATATTTTTGTTCAGAAATCTCCGGCCACAACGATTGAAATTTTGGCAAAAGCGCTTTTGGATTTGTACAAATCGGAGAGCAAAATCAAGATGATTGGAACCAGGCATGGGGAAAAACTTTTTGAATCGCTGGTGAATCGGGAAGAGATGGTGAAAGCGGAAGATCTGGGGGCTTATTACAGGATTCCTTCGGACGATCGGGATTTGAATTATGATCAGTTTTTCTCGGAAGGGAAAGTGGATATGAGCAAGGTGGAAGAATACCATTCGCACAATACAAAGCAGTTGAATCTGGAGGAGACGAAGGAGTTGTTGTTGAGGTTGCCGGAGATTCGTGCAGATATTAATTCCACAGTGTAACACTGTGTTAAACACTGTGTAACACAGTGAAATTTTTTATAAATGGAAATAAACGAAATCACCCACGAAATTCTTGATTCTGCTTATAAAATACATTCTACTTTGGGGCCAGGACTTCTTGAGTCTTCGTATCAAGCATGTCTGGTTTATGAATTAAAGAAAAAGGGAATGAAAGTCGAGGTGGAAAAACCACTCCCACTCATTTATGAAGAAGTAAAATTGGATTGCGGTTATCGGATTGATATTTTAGTCGAAGGCCAAGTCGTTGTTGAATTGAAGACGGTTGAAGCTTTCAAGGATGTTCATACTGCTCAAGTCTTGACATATTTAAAGTTATCAGGTTGTAAAGTCGGATTATTGTTAAATTTCTATACCAAAAGTTTAAAAGACGGAATTAAAAGATTAGTATTATAATTACACTGAGTAACACTGTGATAAACACTGTGTAACTCTTTGAAACTTAAAAATATGAAAATAGGAATAACAGGCCAAACAGGCTTTGTCGGAACACATCTCTACAATTTCCTGGGATTGCAGGGAAACGTAGAACGTATCTCCTTCAAAGACGAATACTTTCAGAATATCGAACAATTATTGTCCTTTGTGAAGTCCTGCGATGTGATTGTTCATCTGGCGGCCATGAACCGCCACGGTGATCCGCAAGTGATCTACGATACAAATATCGAATTGGTTAAAAAATTAACCACTGCCTGCGAACTGGCGGATGTAAAACCCCATATTCTTTTTTCTTCTTCTACACAGGAAGAAAAAGACAATGCCTACGGAAAATCAAAGCTGGAGGGGCGTAAGCTGCTGGAAGATTGGGCAAAAAGAAATAAAGCACAATTCACGGGATTGATTATTCCCAATGTTTTTGGTCCTTTTGGAAACCCCTATTATAATTCTTTTATCGCTACTTTTTGTCATCAACTGACACACGAAGAACAACCCAGGATTGATGTGGATGGAGAGGTGAAGTTGATTTATGTTGGGGAATTGGTGAAGGTGATTTGGGGTGAGATTAAGAATAGAACACAGATAACACGGATTGAGCAGATTATCACAGATAAAAAAATCAGCGTAAATCAGTCTGATCAGCGTCATCAGCGTTCCATTTCTCACACTAGCGAAATAAAAGTATCCCAAGTTCTTAGCTTACTTGAATCATACAAAGCAAACTACTTCGAAAAAGGAATCATCCCCAATCTGGACAATGAATTCGAGAAAAACCTTTTCAATACCTTTCTTTGCTATATCGACCACAAAAGCTTTTTCCCTTTTCAGCTCACAAAACATTCGGATGAGCGAGGTTCTTTTGTTGAAACAATTAAATTAAACAGCGGAGGACAAGTTTCTTTTTCGACCACCGTTCCGGGAATCACGCGTGGAAATCATTACCATACCCGAAAAGCAGAACGCTTCGCTGTGATTAAAGGAAAAGCCAGAATTGAATTGCGGAAAATTGGTACTGAGGTGGTTTTGAGTTTTGAATTGGATGGAGATAAGCCGTCCTTTGTAGATATGCCTGTGTGGTATACGCACAATATCACGAATATTGGTGATGAGGAGCTTTATACCTTCTTTTGGATTAACGAGCATTTTGATCCGGAGGATGGGGATACTTATTTTGAAAACGTATAATGATTAGCCCACTGTGTAACACTGTGTCATACACTGTGTAACACTGTGGCCAAAAAATAAAAAAAATAAAGGCAATGACTGTTGTGTCTACAAGGTCGGGAAATAATCCAGAGGTTGCGAATACGTATTTTGAAAAAGTGTAAAAATAATTTCACAGTGTAACACTGTGTTAAACACTGAGTAACACAGTGTCCCAATATAAATTATATGAAAGAAATTAAAAAATTAAAGGTAATGACAGTAGTCGGCACACGCCCCGAAATCATCCGCCTATCTGCCACCATCAAGCTCCTCGACAAGTACACCAATCAGGTTTTTGTCCATACAGGTCAGAACTACGATTATGAACTGAACGAAATCTTTTTCGAGGATTTGGGTTTGCGCAAGCCCGACCATTTTATGAATGTGGACACAACATCTTTAGGCTCTGCCATAGGCGATATCTTTAAGAAAACGGAAGAGATTATCGCTCTTGAGCAGCCGGATGCCTTGTTGGTACTTGGTGATACCAATTCCTGCCTATCAGCCTATATGGCCAAGCGCAAGCATATTCCCATTTTCCATATGGAAGCAGGCAACCGCAGTTTCGATTTCAATGTGCCGGAAGAGATCAACCGCCGCATCATCGATCACATTGCCGATTTCAATCTGGTTTATACCGAGCATGCCAGAAGACATCTGTTATCCGAAGGCCTTCAACACCGAAGAATTTATCTCACGGGTTCTCCCATGTGGGAAGTGCTTCAGCAAAACATGGAAAAAATAAACAACTCCGATGTTTTAGGGAGATTGAATAAGCAATTGGAAGAAGAAAAACGACACAGTGGAACACAGAGTTTAAACACAGTGTTACACTGTGAACCAAAAAAATACTTTATGGTCTCTTTCCACCGCGAAGAAAACGTGGACAACGAAGAAAACCTAAAACAGATACTCACAACCCTCAATAAACTGGCTGAGCAATACAAGCTTCCAATAATTGTTTCTACCCATCCAAGAACCAGAAAAAGGATAGAAGCACTGGACTCATCACTCATCACTTCTCCCCTGAGCGAAGTCGAAGGGCATCACTCATCACTCATCTCATTTTTAAAACCCTTCAGCTTTACCGACTATATCCACCTGCAACAAAACGCCCTCTGCACCATTTCCGATTCCGGCACCATCAGCGAAGAATCAGCCATGCTTCATTTTCCGGCCATCAGTCTCCGCCAATCCATGGAGAGACCCGAAGCACAGGATGCAGGGAGTATTGTTTTAACCGGGTTTGATTTGGATATTGTTTTAAATGCTATTGCCACTGTAGTTGATGAATCCTCATCACCCATTACCCATCACTCATCACCAAAAGAATATCAAATAGAAAACACCTCCTGGCGGGTTTTAAAACTGATTCTTGGAAATACGAAATTAAGCAACAAATGGTGGGGGATAAATAAAGTTTAAATGTATAAAAAGATTAAAAACGGAATACAATAGATAAAATCAAAACAGTTATTTAGAACAATGCGATCACTAAAAATATTAATTTCTCATACTAGTGTATACAATAATGCAGGATGGGGCAGAATTTTCCCTTTAGCAACAGGTCTGGTAAAACAAGGACATA
The DNA here is from genome assembly GCA_003446015.1 of Bacteroidales bacterium. Lineage (GTDB taxonomy): Bacteria > Bacteroidota > Bacteroidia > Bacteroidales > UBA12077 > UBA12077. Next base: position 13,510 of record DMBU01000136.1, read on the forward strand.
GAGTAACTATTTTAACAACAAATCCAAAATTCTCTTTAATTACTAAAAGGAAAGTTATAAATAATGTTGATATTATTATTTATCCTGAAATAGTTCCAATGAGAATTTCAAAAATGGGCTTTGGTTTTCTTAGCCTGTTTTTGAAAATAATCCATTCTTTTTTTAATAGGTATGATGTAGTTCAGTCGGATAATGGGCACAGACCATTGGCTGGTATACCATGTAGAATCAATAAAAGAAGATTTGGATCTGTTTATGTTGCTGAATGGTATGATTGGTATGGTAAAGGGGGGCAATATGATGCTAAAAAGAAACTCTTTAAATTACTATTGGGTTGGTATGAATTAAAATACGAAATAAAAGATAAAAAAGTAGCTGATGGCGTGGTTGTTCTTTCAGAGGTTTTAAGAAACAGAGCAGAACAATTTAAACCCAAAGAAAGGATTAGAAAAATTCATGGAGGCGCAGACGTAGATAGTATACCCTATTTAAAAGATAACTCACAACTAAAAAAGAAATATAGCATTGATAGTGAGGTATTAACATTTGGTTACATAACATCAAATAGTTATAATCTTGCAGAGTTTTCTCCACTTATTGATGCGATTAGTAAATCTGAACATTCAAGAAAAATAAAAATTTTAATTTTTGGAGAATCGAATTCAATAGCGAGTCAATTGAAACCAGAAACAATGGATTTGTTTATGTTTATGGGTTGGATTGATTTTAGTAGAGATTATGAAAAACTACAATGTGTAGATACTTTCTTTTTATTTAAGGAGGAATCTTTAGGAAATAAGGCTGGTTGGCCTAATTGTATAGGAGATTATTTAGCTTGTGGTCGTCCCGTTTTGCTGAATCCTGTTGGAGAAGTTGTCGATTTTGCGAAGAAATATCCCATTGCATTTTTGGAAACGACAAGGGAAAGCGAAAGTATTTTGAGTAAAATAGAATATCTTGATGAAAATATTTCAAGGATTAAAGAAGAAGGGGTAACCATAAGAAAACTTGCGGAAAATATTGTTTCCTGGGAGGCTAAAAGTGAGGAGTTAAGCTCATTTTATTTTTATTTATTAGAAAACAAAGCTGTGTAAATAGCTTTATACATATTTATATTCTTTTATTAATTCAATGTCAAAAGATAATACTTCAAGTACAGATACTATTAGGATTACTTTATTAGGTGATATTTTCCCCGGGGAATTATCATTTACCGAAGGCTATGGTATTAAATCCCAGTTCGAAAATCATAAGGGGAAGCCTTGGGAAAAAAGTATTAAATCAATAACAGGCGAAAATGATCTAATCATTGGTAATCTTGAAAGCCCTCTCATAAGCCAAAAAGAAATAATAAAGGAGACATTTCATGGACATCCTGATTTCGCAACGTTTCTAAAAAATAGCGGAATCAATATAGTTAATATTGCAAATAACCATATACTTGAGCAAAGCAAAAGAGGATTTAATAGTACACTAAGAATTTTAAATAAAGAGAGCGTGAATTATGTGGGGAATGAGGAAAATGGAGGTTCACGAATAATATATCAAACCGTTAATGGGATAGAAATTGCAATAGCTGGTTTTAGTAGTGTTGATTTACAGGTGATTAATAACGATCATGATTTTGCTATTTTAACAGAGAGTAATGTAATAAGTAGTATTGAGGAGATGTCAATTCAAAAAGCTGATGTTAAAATACTATGTTTTCACTGGGGGAATGAATATGTTCATATTCCTTCGCTTGATCAAAGGAAAATGGCCTATAAATTTATTGATGCAGGGGCAGATATAATTGCAGGACATCATTCTCACGTCATTCAACCTTACGAAAAATATAAAAACGGGCATATATTTTATTCACTAGGTAATTTTATGTTTGATTATTTACATTCAAATATGGTTCGAATGGGATTGGTTGCAACCATAGAAATAGACAAAAACAAGAATTTGAGTGTAAGTTTAAAAGGAGTAAAATTATCATATAAGGATACTGTCACATTATTACCAGCAAGCAAATTCATGAAATTTTACGGGAATATTACAGAATTATATGATGATTTCAAGACGTTGCCAGATAAACTATATATAGAGAGATATCAGAAAATGCATAGGAAGAACCGTTTTCAAAGACGATTAGCAATGAAAGCTCACATTTTTACTGAGTTTTTTATTATAAGTCCTAAGGATAAAGCAAGACTATTGAAAAACGTGATAAATTATTATTCACTTTTATTAAGAGGAGCCTTATTTGGAAAGGAAAATGAATAAATTAAAATTTAAGGTATTTAAAAAGTTTCTATAAACATGGTATTATTTAGTTTGCTGTCAAAAAAATTGATATTGCCAATTAGTGACCTCGTTACAGGAAATTCCATTTCCAAACAGTTATCATTTTTAGAGAAGAGTCAATTTTGGACAAGAGATCAATTGAAAGAATATCAAGATTCTAAATTACGATCATTAGTTCATCATGCCTATTTGAATGTGCCATTTTATCGTAACCTCTTTGATGATATTCGAATCAAGCCTGAAGATATACAGACAAGGGAAGATCTGGTTAAATTGCCAATAATAACCAAAGAGGATTTAAAAAAGAGTAAAGGAAAACATTTAGCAACAAATATAAAATCTAAAGATTTGGTGTTTGCAAGCTCTAGCGGTTCTACTGGCGAACCATTTCAGTTTTATAAAACTAAAGCATCAGAATCATTTCTAACTGCGGCAGCTTTGCGTGGTTGGAATTGGATGGGATATAAATTAGGAGATCCTTATGTAAAGGTAAGTATGAATCCGCGTTCTTCAATTATCAAGAAAATTCAAGATTTTGTAAATAATTCTTTATATTTATCATCCACTCAATTAAACCCAGAAGAATTCTTAAAAATCGTGAAGGATATAGATAAGTTTAATCCTGATTTTATTAGATGTTACCCCATCCCATTGTATTTTTTAGCAAATCAAATTGAAGCGGAACATGGGTCATATAAAGGAAAAAATCTAAAAGCCATCAATACAACAGGGAGTACTTTATCAGATAAGGTTAGATTGAAAGTAGAAGACGTATTTGGGGTGAAAATATTTGATTCATACAGCTGTGAGGGTGGAGCAGTATTTTATGAATGTTCAGATCATAAGTATTATCATCCTGCTGAGGAATATGCCATACAGGAATATATTTCAGATAGTTATACCTTATCCGATCCTGAGAAACCTCTCAGACATATCACAACAGACTTACACAATTATGCTTCTCCTTTTATTAGATATGATACACAGGATTATGTAGTTTTAGGAGATGATAAATCTTGTACTTGTGGTAAACAGTATTCAAATATTAAAAAAATAAAAGGAAGAGATGGTGATATCTTGGTCACTCCAGCAGGTAAATATCTAATAGTTGAAAATTTTGTGGCTTATTTTGAATGGATAACTGAAGTAGATCAGATTCAAGTTATTCAAAATAGATTAGATGAAATTCATATTAAAATGATTGTTAATACTGATTTCACAAAAAACACATTAAAAAAAATTCAAGATTATTGGCAGAACTATATTGGATTAGATGTTCATGTGATTTGCGAAGTTGCAGATAAAATTGAACTGACTCCAACAGGAAAAAGAAGAACAATTATTAGAAATCCTCTGATAAAATTAAATCATGGATTATAAACTAGCGAAATCAATAATTAAAGGAGCGCTTACATTTGTTCCCGGTGTTAGTATTCTTTTGGAAAGAAAAAAGAAAAAATCGGTCCATAGTGGCTCCATTGCAGAATTTGTCTATTCACTTTGGTTAAGTTTGTTGGTTTTTCTGCAAGAGAATAATGTTGCTGCAAACCTTTCTAAAATTGGTGAAATTGGTAATGGAGGTTCTTTAGGGATTGCCTTTTGTGCTATTCTGACGGGCTCTCAGGAGTACTATTCTCTGGAATTAAGGGACAATATCGATTTTAGCAAAAACAAAAAATTATTAGATGAATTAATGATTCTTTTTCAAAAGAAAACACCAATAAAGAAATATGAGAATATTAATATAAAAATTAAAAGCTACAATTTTCCAGAAGAACTAATATTGCCTTATCAAAAACAGCTTGAATTAGTTGGCAGCCTTAAACAGGACTTAGATAATAATCTGCTTAATTCAAATTATATTCGCATAGTTGATCAATGGGAATCAAAGCCAAGTTTGGCACTTAATTTTGTATTTTCTCGAGCTGTTATGGAGCATGTTTTGGATCCCTCAGAAGTATATCAGGCAATCAGTAAGCATTTGTTAACGGATTCGCATATGTTACATGATATTGAGTTTCATTCACATGGGGTTACTAAACAGATAGACGGCCTTTTAAGGATTCATCCATTTTGGTGGTATATTGTGTTTGGGAAAAGATCGTTTTTTAATAACCGGTGGGTTATGGAGAGGCATATAAGTGCAATGGGAAAAAATAATTTTTCAATTGAAAAATCGTATAAAACATTTGTTAATAGTAATAATGATGCTGCTGCTCAAATGGTTAATGGGGGAATAGTATTAGCAAAAAAGCATTAAATAAGTGTAGAAAATTATAACCTGAGCAATAAGATGAATAGAATTTAAATATATAATAGGTGTATTTTAGACACTACGATTAAGGACATCTGGTACGACGAATCGAGAGAATTCAATTACTCCAAAATTCATAATGAATTCGAAAAAGCGTATCTGTTGGACTAATAATTTATTATCTGATTATACGTAATAAAAAGTTATAAATGAAGCTCCCCAAAAACAATTAAATATGAATAAAATACCATATAAATACAAGACAGAAAAAATTTGCACAAGATGCATCATGGACGATTCAGTAACTGGGATAACATTTGATAAAAAAGGTGTATGTACTTTTTGTCATATTCAAGATGAGTTAGAACAGACATTTCCTTTGAATAATGAAACAAATAAGGTTTTGCAAACAATTGTTGATAAAATAAAAAAAGAGGGGAAACGAAAGGAATACGATTGCATAGTAGGTGTTAGTGGTGGCAAAGACAGTTCATTTACCTTAGTAAAAGTAGTGGAATTGGGTCTAAGGCCATTGGTAGTTCATTTTGATAATGGTTGGAATTCTGATTTAGCGGTTCAAAACATAAAGAATTTATGTGTTAAACTAGATCTCGTACTTCATACTCACATTGCTGACTGGGAAGAATTCAGGGACTTGCAAAAATCATTTTTATTTGCTTCGGTTCCAGATGGTGAAGTGCCTACTGATTGGGCAATCACATCTGTGCTACATAAAATAGCAGCAAAAGAAGGAATTCGCTATATAATTGGAGGAAACACTTTTCGTACAGAAGGGACAACACCCCTCACTTGGACATATCAAGATCCAAAATACATTAAATCGATTCAAAAACAATTTGGACATAAAAAGATTAAATCATTTCCTATAATGAATACCCTTCAATTTTTTAATTATTCGTTTATAAAGAAAATTCGTTGGGTTCGTATTTTGTATTATTTGCCTTATAATGAAGATGAGGCCGTTAAATATCTTACGGAAAATTTTAATTGGCAGAACTACGGAGGAAAACATTTTGAGTCTACATACACAAAATTTTTTCAATCATATATATTGACTCGTAAGTTTAATATAGATAAAAGAAAATTACACTTTTCCGCATTAATACGGTCAAACCAAATAGATAGAGACTCAGCACTTAAAAAAATAATTGAAGACCCTTACGAGGGAGGTTTTGAATCCATTTCATATACGCTAAAGAAATTGGGCATTACCGAAAAGGAGTTTGATGAATTAATGAATGAATCACCTAAAAACTTCTTAAATTATCCTTCACTGTATAAAATGATTATCCTTTTTAAAAAACCATTAATTATTGCCACTAAGCTCGGAATCGTGCCGAATGTAATTTTAAAAAAATATTTTAGATTCGATTTAAAACCAAATGAGTAATTCAGTTCTTATAACGAATGATGTAGAAACTACGTCTATTTTAAATCATAGGCTAGATGATAGAATTGCCCAAATTGTACTAAAACAAGGGATGCCTCGTCTGCTTGATTTGTATGCCAAACATGGTGTTAAAGCCACGTTCTTTTATACGGGTCATATTGCAAAACTAGTGCCTGATGTTGTTAGAATGGCTTATAAAGCTGGTCATGAAATAGGTTCTCATGGCTATTCTCATGAAGTAAATCAGGCTTTTGATATTCTTTCTTTTGATCAACAGAAAGAGCATTTAGTAAAGTCAAAAAAAATATTAGAGGATATTATTGGTGAAGAGATTATTTCCTTCCGTGCTCCTGCTGCTCGTGTAAATAAAAATATAGTTCAAGCATTGATTGAAACAGGGTTTAAAATTGACAGTTCCATTTCTTCTCAGCGCTTGGATATGTTTATGTCTTTTGGCGCTTTAAAAAAAGTGAATTGGCTTACTGCACCCCGTTTACCCTATTTTACTGATGATCACAATATCTTTAAAAAGGGAGAAAGTGAATTGTTTGAAGTCCCAATTTCAGCAATTGGATTTCCTTATATTGGCACTTTTATGAGAATTGCACCTGGATTAAATAGACTAACCAGAAATTTATTGCATCAGGAAACAAAATACAATAACAGACCTTTTGTTTTTTTAACACACCCCAACGAGTTTATTGATGAAGAAAGAGACAGTGCTAAAATCCAGCGACGTGGAGGAAACTATATTTCTTATATGCTTGGCGATGTTTTGAGGCATAGACTAAAAGTGAAAAATTTGGGAAAAAAAGCAATTCCAATTTTTGAACAAGAATTAATTTTCTTTAAAGAGAATAAATACGAGTTTCTGAGTTGTAAAGATTTATATAAAAAACATTTATAATTATGAAGTATGAAGTAGGTTTTGTGTTTAAAAAGTCATTTGAAATAACTGATGAAATGGTCGTTGGCTTTGCTCAAGTTAGTCAGGATAGAAATCCGGTCCACCTGGATCAAGAATATGCAAGTAACACTATTTTTAAGAATAGAATTGCTCACGGCATGCTATTAGGGGGGTTAATTTCATCAATACTTGGAAATGATTTCCCTGGAAATGGTACAATTTATCTTAATCAAAATTTGAGTTTTAAGAAACCAGTGTTCTTGGATGCTATTGTTGATTTTGTAGTTGAAATTATTGAAATTAATCCCAAAGGTTGGCTAACACTTCAGACAAATTGCTTCACAGATGGAGTTATGGTTATTGAAGGAACGGCTCTTGTTATACCACCCAAATATAATGATTATGGAAAATACGAAAATACCCAAACCATATTATGAGGTTACGAAGAATATTCGCAATCAAATAAAAAGTGGAAGTAAAAGAAAGGGAATGAACAAGGCTTCTTTCCTTTATTCTAAGTTAAGAAATTATTTATTAGAGCGATTAGCTTATAATAATCCCTTTAATAGCTTAAGGGTAAAATTTCATAAATGGCGAGGTGTTCATATAGGGAATAATGTAATGATTGGCTTGAAAGTTACCTTGGATCATTCATATCCCGAAATGATATTTATCGAAGATGATGTTTCGTTAGCCGGGAATAATTATATTCTTACACATTCAAACCCATACCCTCATTTTTCAAGAGTTATTGAGTCATATGCAGCCCCGGTAATTATTAAAAAGGGCGCATGGCTTGGTATTGGCGTAACGGTATTGCCTGAAGTCACTATTGGTGAATATAGTATCATAGCTGCAGGATCAGTTGTGACCAAATCCATACCCCCAAAAGTCATTGCTGGAGGCATGCCGGCAAAAGTATTAAAGGACATTAGTGAGTTAGTGGAATAATTATTGATAATCAAGACAGAGTTTAAACTGTTTCGGAATAAATTGAGAAATTCATTGCTAATGAATAATTTGCTATATTTTCGATTCTGAAAAAAGTAAAGTGGGCATATTTTCCTAAGTATTGAAAAACTGTATAGTTTAAATGTGATTGATTTGTTTATGTAAATACTATTTAGATTAAAGTGTGAAAAATAAAATTACGATTATTGATTATGGGATGGGGAATCTTCGTTCTGTGCAGAAAAAATTCATCAGGGTTGGTGATATGGTTGAGATTACAAGGGATCCTAAAATCATTTCAAAGGCCGATAAATTAATTCTTCCCGGGGTTGGTCATTTTGCCAACGGCATAAAAAATCTAAAAGAATACGGTCTTTGGGAAATCTTAAATAAAAAAGTGCTTATAGAAAAAACTCCTATTTTAGGAATTTGTTTAGGCATGCAATTGATGGCTAAACACAGTGAAGAAGGAGATGCAGAAGGATTGGGCTGGTTTGATGCGGAGGTGGTTAAATTTGAGATGAAAGATACCTTAATGTATAAAGTCCCTCATATGGGCTGGAACAATGCCGTACTAAATAAAAAATCCCTTCTGTTTCAAAATGTGCCTGATGATGTTTCATTTTATTTTGTCCACTCTTATCATATAAAATGTCATGCAGTGCAGGATATTCTAGCTAAAACGGAATATGAGTATTCGTTTACATCCGCTATACAAAAAGACAATATTTTCGGAACCCAGTTTCACCCGGAAAAGAGTCATGATTGGGGTGAAAAGCTTTTTGAAAATTTCGTGAAATTGTAATCCTCCATTTTATTAAAATACTATGTTCAGACCACGTGTAATGCCCATTCTTTTATTAAAAGGCATGGGGCTTGTAAAATCAGTAAAATTTAAGGATTATCGTTATATAGGAGATCCTATAAATGCCGTTAAGATTTTTAATGATTTAAAAGCGGATGAGCTGGTTTTTTTAGATATACTAGCCAGTAAGGAAAAGAGAAGCATCTCCCTGGATTTTGTCCGGAAAGTGGGTGATGAAGCCAATATGCCATTTGCTGTTGGCGGCGGAATCAGGACAATACAGGATATTAAAGATATAATCAATGCCGGGGCCGAAAAGGTGATCATCAATACGTATGCAGCAGAAAGCCCTGATTTCATTCAGGAGGCATCCGCTGTTTTTGGCAGTTCAACGATTGTTGTTTCCATTGATGTAAAAAAGAAACTCTTTGGTAAAAAGCAGGTATATGTTTTAGGTGGCAGAAAATCCACAGGACTTGATCCTGTTTCTTTTGCGAAATTAATGGAAGAAAAAGGGGCTGGTGAAATCATTATCAACTCCATTGAAAATGATGGCTTAATGACAGGTTATGACTTGGGGTTGGTTCGGGAAGTTTCGGAAGCGGTTACAATTCCCGTTGTTGCAGCTGGTGGTGCGGGCATTATGGAGGATTTTAAAAAAGCAGTTGAAGAATCCTATGCTTCGGCAGTTGCTGCCGGGTCTATGTTTGTTTATTTCGGCCCCAGACGAGCGGTTCTAATTAATTACCCAACACAGGAGGAGTTAAAAAAACAATTTATTTAATGAAAATTCTAATCGATATAGGTCACCCAGCACACGTTCATTATTTTAAGAATTTTATTAAGATAATGGAGTCAAAAGGGCATGAATTTCTGATAACAGCTCGTGATAAAGATATTACGTTTGATTTATTACGTAAATATGATATCGCCTATTTGAATAGGGGGAAGGGAGGTAGGTCTTTGTTTGGTAAACTATTGTATTTAGTAAGAGCTGATTTTTTTATTTTCAGGAAAGCTAAACTATTTAAGCCTGATTTATTTTTGAGTTTCAGCTCTGCTTATGCCGCGCATGCTTCAAAAATGGTTGGTAAACCTCATATCGCATTTGATGATACGGAACATGCAAAATTTGAATTATTAATTTACCCTCCTTTTACGGATGTTTTATTGAATCCGAAATGTTTTCAAAAAGACCTGGGGGCAAAGCAAATTCGATTTGACTCCTACATGGAATTCTCTTATCTCCATCCTGATTTCTTTAAGCCGAATGATTCCATTCGAGCACTTTTAAAGATCTCCGAATCGGATAAATTTGTTCTATTCCGTTTTATCTCTTGGGGTGCTTCACATGATATTGGTCAATCCGGCATTCCAAATAACACTAAATTAGAGCTCATTAAACTTTTTAAGGAAAAAGGATATAAAATATTTATCTCAGGGGAAGGTTCCTTATCAGAAGATTTTGAAAAGTATCGCGTTTCTATTTCTCCGGAACTGATTCATTCCGTTTTGAATGAAGCCGCTATTTTTATTGGTGAAAGTGGTACCATGGCAACCGAGGCGGCAATTTTGGGGACACCTTCTGTTTTCGTAAATAGTTTAGATGCCGGAGTATTTCAAGATGAAGTCAAATATGGGCTTTTATACAGTTACAGGAATGCTAATGGGTTAATAGAAAAAATCAGTAATCTTCTGACAATAGATGATTTAAAAGAACAGCACTTATTGAGAAGGGAGAAATTATTGAATGATAAAATAAACGTAACCTCTTTCATGGTTTGGTTTATCGAAAACTACCCCCAAAGCGTCAAAACAATGAAGGAGAATCCGGATTATCAATATCGCTTTAAATAAGTTTTTAAACTTTGCGTCTTTGCATGATTAATAAAAATCAAAATCAGATTGTCACAAAAAATGGATTTCACCATAAAACAATACAAACTTCTTTTAAATGCTTTAGTCGCTCAAGGCTATACCTTTCAGAGCTTTGCGGATTTTATTAAAACAAAACATACGCAGCCCACTTTCTCCCAATCTCCAAGTCCCTCCGTCTCTAAGTCTCCCCTTCTTTACACTGAGCGAAGCCGAACTTGCACTGAGCGAAGTCGAAGTGTCATTCTCCGCCACGATGTAGAAGCCCATTATGAACGGGCACTTAAGTTTGCAGAGATACAGCACGCTTTGGGAATTCATGGAACCTATTATTTCCGTATTCTTCCAAAGAGCTTCAAGCCGGAAATAGTTAAAAAGATAGCAGATTTAGGTCACGAAATTGGTTACCACTACGATGATTTGGCTGTTTGTAAAGGAGATTATCCAAAAGCCTTTGAACGTTTTCAGAAAAACCTGCACATTTTACGCACCTTAGCTCCGGTACAAACCATTTGTATGGACGGCTCACCACTTTCAAAATTCGATAACAAACACCTCTGGCAAAAATACGATTACAAAAGCCTCGGCATTTTGGGTGAACCTTATTTAGACATCGATTTCAACAAAGTCTTCTACCTCACCGATACCGGCCGCCGCTGGGATGGTTGGAAAACGAGTGTGCGCGATAAAGTGCCTCAGCAAGAAGAATGGAATAAAAAGGGTTTGGTTTTTCATTCTACTCAG
>DMBU01000011.1 GCA_003446015.1 Bacteroidales bacterium
GATGATGCCGGACAAATGTCGGCCTGGTATGTGTTTAGTGCATTGGGTTTTTATCCAGTTTGTCCGGGAAGTGATCAATATTCAATAGGAAGCCCATTAGTAAAATCTGCAACAATTAATCTTGAGAATGGGAAACAATTGATCGTTGAAGTAAAAAATCAGCATGTAGAAAATGTGTATGTAGAAAAAGTAATAGTAAACGGCAAGTTAAAAAAGGACAAAATTCTACTTCATAGCGAAATTTCAGATGGTGGCAGGATAATATTTTATATGTCGAACAACACCGGAAAGTAAAATTCATTCTTCGTATCTTTAAAACTCATTTTTAAAGAAAGACAAATGAAAAAGAGTCTATTATTATTCATGGCATTTATGCCAATTTTACTATTTGCTCAAACAAGTATTTACGATATTCAATATACAACTGTAGCTGGAGATGGCACATATCCATCCCTGTTAAGTTGGCAGACAGTTACTACTGGAGGTATTGTTACAGCAACAGATTATCTGACAGGACAATATTTTATTTCTTCATCAAAGGGAGGACCATGGGAAGGTCTTTTTGTTTATGACAATACTTATTCTCCAAGTATTGGAGATAGTATATTGATTACAGGAACAGTAGCAGAGTATCAAGGGTATACAGAGTTAAAAGATTTAACTTCATTCGAAATAAAAAGTACATCAAATACATTACCTGAAACTGCTAAAATCACAACAGTAAATGTAACAAATGAAGCTTATGAAGGTGTCTTGGTTGAATTAAATAACAGTAATGTTAGTACTGTTTTTGATGAATTAGAAAATTGGAGGGTTGATGATGGAAGCGGAGATTGTGAAATTTCAACTGGATTTTTCAAACTAAAAGATTATGGATTTCCCTTAATTGAGAATTATCTTTTTAGTCAGATAATTGGAGTTATTGGAATAAATAGTGGGAATAAAAAACTTCATCCCCGAAGTATTAATGATATCCAATCCGGGGATAATGCACTTATTGTTTCAACAAATGATAAAGGTGTAGATAATAATTCAAGCTTAGAGCTTCCAGTGAAAATAGCTATTCTTAACCAATTAGAAACTATAAGCACGTATTCCTTGAAAATGGAATATGATCCGGCAGTCTTTGAATACACAGGATTTAATAAAACGGGTACTATTTCCGAATCGGGTACAATAACCGATGTATCAACCGAAGGGAGCATAGAATTGAACTATACGGGTAGTTTTACGAGCGAAAATATTGCAACATTGGTTAACTTAATTTTTACACCAATTAGTTATGGAAATGCTGATTTACAATTTAATGGAACAACACTTAATGGAAGTTCAGTGACTTATTTCTCTGCTGGAGATTTGGAATACTCTTCTTCAGAGTGCGATATTCCAATTGGTGATACCTTAACGATAGTTCAGCGTCCATTATTAAATATTCCTTCAATTGTAGTCCCCGGACAGGAACTAAATATTGTTTGTTTTGCTCCTGAATCTACAACTGATTGGGAGGCAGAATTATTCTTTGAAGATATTATTGTTCCTTTAGATCTAACACAATCAAGTTATGACAGCGGACTGGCAAGAAGGACTTTGACAACAAGCGTTCCTGAGGTTGATTTGTATGAATTATACGATTTAAGAGTAACTGCTTCTGGTGGAATTTCAGACGATGTTACCAATGCTGTTAAGATAATAGATCAATTTAAAACAAATTATTATTTTGTTCACATTACAGATCTTCACCTTTTAGGGCATACCTTTTATGGTGAATCAGGATATGAAACGGATGAATCGGAAATGGAAGATTTTCAAGAAGTAATAAATGATATTAATCTTATACGCCCTGAATTTGTTCTTTTAACAGGAGATCTAATTAATGAAGGTGAACTGGAAGATTTTGAGTGTCTGAGAAACCATACACGAACGCTAGAATTGTTAGCGAAATTCGAAGTTCCGGTTTATATTGTTCCTGGGAATCATGATTTGGGTGGTTGGGATGCAACACCTCCACCACAAGGAACTGCTCATCGAGAATGGTGGAGATTTTTTGGATGGAGACAACGAGTTATTCCTCCTGTGCAAGTTGAATATTATACACATGACTATAGCTTCGATTATGGAAATGTTCATTTCACTGGATTTGAGGCTTATGATAATTACGATAGTTATATGTATGCTGTTTTTGGTTCAACAAGCTTTACTTCTTCTCAAATTTCATGGTTACAAAACAATCTTGCAAATGCAGGAGATAAAACCAAAGTTTTATTTTATCATTATGATTTTAAGCACGAACTTAATCTTTCAGCTTTAGGTGTTGATATGGCCTTATGGGGACATACTCATTCAGATTCTGAAGATGCTGTTCATCCTTATGACATATCAACAGTCAGCGTTTGTGATGGAAACAGAGCCTTCCGGGTTGTTCGGGTTAATAATGGAAGTTTGCAAGCTGAAAATTCTATTCGTACTCATTCCGATGGCGATATGCTAAGCATAAATTACAACTTGACTAATGATGGATCTTTAGACAGTGTTTCGGCAACAGTTAATAATAAATTTGCTCAATCTTTTAGTAACGGACTAATTAAATTTAAGATGCCAATCAGCGATTATGGTTATTCAGTAACAAATGGAGTGCTTGAACAGGTTCTAATTTCTGGATCTATAGCCACTTGCTATGTTAGGGTTAATATCCTAAATGAAAATGAGATTACAGTAAGTATTAAAAAGAATCTCGGTGAAACTCCTGTTACAAAAATTTATGATATTCAATTCACAACAATTGCAGGTAGTGATGGAACATATCCTTCAACTTTAAATGGTCAAACTGTTACTACTGGAGGAACTGTTACTGCAACTGGTTATATCGACGGCAGATATTTTATTTCTTCTTCACAGGGAGGAGCATGGAATGGTCTTTTTATATATGATAATACTAATTCACCCACAATTGGTGATAGTATATTGATTACAGGAAAAGTAACAGAATTTAGTGGATTTACTGAGATGATTGATTTAACTTCATTCGAAGTAAAAAGCACATCGAATCCTTTACCTGAAACAGCGAAAATTTCTACAGATGATGTTACTTCTGAAGCTTATGAAGGAGTATTTGTTGAAGTAAATAATAGTAATGTAAGTAGTGTTTTTGATGAATATGGAAACTGGGCAACTGATGATGGCAGCGGTGCATGCTATATTCGTCCCGGTATTTATGCTTTAATGAATGAAGACTTCCCTTTAATAGAAACTTATCCTTTCGGCTATGTAAAAGGAGTTATCGGATATCATTATGGTTTTACATCACTTCATCCGAGATTTATTGAAGATATTCAATCATCTGAAAATGCTTTTTTAATAATAACTGATGACCAAAGCATTGAAAGCAAATCGGACACAGTGCTTCCAATAAAAATCTCAATTCTTAATTCTTCAGAAACAATTAATACTTACTCTTTAAAAATACAATACGACCCTTTAGTTTTTCAATATCTTGGATATGATAAAACAGGAACAATTTCGGAGTCAGGAACTATAACAGACAATTCAAGCGAAGGGAATATCGAATTAAACTATTCAGGTTCAACAAGCTGCAATATTGTCGACCAGCTCGTAAAGTTAAATTTCAGACCTCTTGCAACAGGTAGTGCAAGATTACAGTTTAATGGAACTGAAATTAATGAAAGCGATTTATCATATTCGATAATTGGTAGTTTTGAATATACTGATAATACAACCTCTGTTGAGGATGTTATGTATACTAAATTCTCGCAAAATTTCCCTAATCCATTTAGCACTGAAACCAAAATAAATTATATTCTTACTAAACAAGCTAATGTTAATGTTTCAGTTTATAATCTATCGGGGCAATTGGTAAAAGTATTGGTAAATGAGTTAAAAACTCCTGGTGAATATTCTATTATTTGGGATGCTACTAATCCAGTAGGAAGTAAAGTTGAAAACGGGATTTACATTTATAAATACATGATTGAAGGGAAACAGATTGGTTCTCAACAAATGATTTATATAAAATAGTAATCTGCGGTTAAGAATAAGAATATTGACTTTAAATGGGAGTTCTCGTACAAGTATTAAGATAGCAATTTAACCTTTTGGTTTAATTTTAATCAACTGACCCGCTTTTAAGCTTTTACCGCTTGTCATGTTATTTAATTTCATAATATCCGTTTCTGTAATTCCGGGATATTGTTTTGCAATTTCCCACAATGTATCCCCGGAGCGAACTTTATAATAAATATATTCACCGCCTACTTGAGTTGGCTTAACCTCAGATGAAGCTGCTGTGGTATTTTTCCCAATTCTGCGTTGTTTTGCATCAAATGATAGTGTATTAATATCAGCATATTTAGAAGCAGTGCCCTGAGGAACATATATATTCAGTTTTTGTCCAACACGAATCATGTTTCCACTAATATTATTCCAGTATCTAAGATCAGAAAGTCGGACATTATACCATTCAGAAATAAATCCCAGATTATCACCGGATTTTACGGTATAAATCAGTTTGTCCCGGTTTGTTGGTGCTTGAGGAATATAGTAGGAGTGTTGTGGATTTTTAATGGTATTGTCAGCATTAAAAAAGATAGAATCTTTATAGGCCAATATAGAATCTTTAAGATCGATAAACTTTCCCGTATAATCGAATGGTATTGTTAAAGAAAGTGAAGTTCCTTTACCCGGAATAATATCTTGTTTATATTGAGGATTTAAATCTCGTAAAGCATTAAGTGGAATATTCAGCACCTCTGAAATTTGTTGTAAATGAAGATTGTCTGAAATCATGATTGTATCAGTAGCTATAGGTATCTCAGGGTAAATAGGACTAATGCCATGTTCTTTATAATAATTAAAAGTATATGTTGCAGCAATATATGCCGGAACATATCCTCTTGTTTCTCTTGGTAATCGGTAATAAATTTGCCAAAAATCACGTTTCCCTCCTGATCGACGGATTGCTTTATTTACATTCCCCGGACCACAATTGTAAGCCGCTATAACTAATGTCCAATCGTTAAACATGGAATATAAATCTTTTATAAATAAAGCAGCTGCGTGAGCAGATTTTATTGGGTCGCGCCTGTCATCAACATATGAGTTTACGGTTAGATCGTACATTCGGGCCGTGCCATACATGAACTGCCACATTCCGGTTGCCCCAACTCTTGATACCGCACGAGGGTTTAATGCCGATTCGATAATGGCAAGATATTTTAATTCTGTAGGTATTCCATAACTTTCAAATATTTCTTCAATTTTGGGGAAATAGTAATCGGAAACGCCGATCATGGCCCCTACATTTTCTCGTCTTTGTTTAGTATAAACATGAATGTAATTACGAACAATCTTATTGTATGATAAATCAATGATAGAAGGGATATTTTGAAGTCTTTCTATATATACCGAATCAGAAAATTCAGGAATTACGGAAAGTGATTCGTACTCAATAGAATTATAATCTGTTTTAATCGAATTTTTTATATACCAAAGGTTAATTAAACTATCAAGGTTTGTAGTAATGGAGGTATTGTAATTTCTTATATAGGCTAAACTATCATCGTCATTTTTTGGTGATGAAGCTACTGCTATTGTTACTTGAGAAAGAATTAGGATTGATATAATTAAGGGTTTAAACATTTTTCTATTTTTAAATTTGTTTTAAGCTCGAAATAACTACAATTCTGTTAAAGAATGAAACGTTTAATGTTATAAATTGTTAAATAATAAGATTTAAAAAAGTTTTATTGAACCTAAAACGTGAATCGGAGGCATAAGCCATATGCATTTTGATAATCAATGGATCTTTTAAGGGTCGGTTGAACATTTAAAGAAAGATCATCACTTATTTTATAATCAAATAAATGTGCATCAACTGTAGCATCTAAAACATTTAACATATACAGTGCTGCTAATGAGATTACATTTAAATCACGGTTTCTCCGGTAATTATCTTTTAATCGTAATAATTGGTCGGTAGTGGAATAACCTTCAAAATAGGTAATTTTTCCATCATCCATATCAGCGTAAGCATTTTTATACTTGTTGTATTGATCGTTATTAGAGTTAAATGCATATATTAAAACTCCGGTGGCTCCGTAAATAATAGGAAGTTTCCAGTATTTTTTATTATATACCTGTCCAAGCCCTGGAATTAGAGCCGAATACATGGTCGCTTTATGAGGAGAATGAATTTTGGGTATATCTTCATGCTGTGTATCGTTTTGGGGAGACAATATAGTTTGTCCATTCCCAACAGACACAAAGCTAATAAGCAGTATGATTATTAAAAGGATTTTAAAAATCTTTCCCAGCAAAATGATATAGGTTTTAAATTGTTACCGGGCAAAATTATTTCATTTTATCAATAATTCCCATTATTCTTTCTAAATCTTCATCTGATTTGAATGGAATAACGATTTTCCCACTTCCTTTATTGTTACGCTTAAAATCAATAGAAGCACTGAAGTGATCGGTCAAATGTTTTTTTAATTGTTCGTACTCTTCTGGTAATCTAACCTTTTCATTTGTTCCGTTTGTTTTTGGAGTATTTACATCACGGATAATATCTTCTGTTTTTCGAACAGATAAACCTTCATCAATAATTTTATAATAAATATTTAGCTGCGTCTTTTCATTTTCAATATTTACTAAAGCTCTGGCATGGCCCATTGTAATTTGCTTGTCGCGAATTCCCAATTGAATTTCGGCCGGAAGTTTTAATAATCTTAGATAATTTGAAATGGTTGAACGTTTTTTACCTACACGATCGCTCATGTTTTCCTGAGTGAGCTTGCATTCTTCAATTAGTCGCTGGTAACTAATAGCAACTTCAATGGCATCCAGATCTTCACGTTGAATATTTTCAACCAAAGCCATTTCGAGCATTCCCTGATCATCAGCAAAACGGATATATGCAGGAATCTTAGTTAATCCTGCCAATTGTGCTGCACGTAATCTTCTTTCTCCTGATATTAACTGAAACTTATGATTATCAATGATTCTAACCGTAATTGGTTGAATGATACCTAATTCTTTGATTGATCGTGCTAGTTCTTCAAGAGATTCTTCATTAAAAGCGGTTCTTGGTTGAAAAGGATTTGCTTCAATTCTGTCAATTTCAATTTCATTAACGGCATCAGCAGTTACAATATGTTCCTGACCTGCGTCGTCAATTAATGCCCCTAATCCTCTACCTAATGCATTTCGTTTTGCCATTTTCCGTTAAATTATATATCGTTTATTCTACTATTTTTTCTGCGTTTGCAATTTTTGTTTTATCATTTTTCTGTAAAACCTCACGTGCCAGATTCAAATAATTAACTGAACCTTTAGAAGCTGCATCGTATAATACAACCGGCTTACCATAACTTGGCGATTCACTCAGTTTAATATTTCTCTGGATAATGGTCTCAAAAACCATATCCTGAAAATGTTTTTTAACTTCATCAACAACCTGATTTGATAATCGCAAACGAGGATCGTACATGGTTAAAAGGAATCCTTCAATTTCAAGCTCTTTGTTTAAACGTGATTGAATAATTTTAATTGTATTGAGTAATTTTCCAAGACCTTCTAAAGCAAAATACTCACATTGAACTGGAATTATAATTGAATCGGCTGCAGTTAATGAATTTACGGTAATTAACCCGAGCGATGGTGAACAATCAATTAAAACATAGTCGTAAGCATCTTTAACCTTTTCGATCACATGTTTTAATATATATTCCCGGTTTGGTTGATTTAACATTTCAATTTCTGCACCAACTAGGTCAATATGCGATGGAATCAAATCCAGACCTTCTATGTCGCTGTTTAAAATAATATTTTTTGGATCCTGATCATCAACCAAACATTCATAGATACTTGTTTTAATAGCTCTGATATCAAATCCGGTTCCTGATGTTGCATTTGCTTGTGGATCAGCATCGACAATTAAAACTTTCTTTTCAAGAACAGCTAAACTTGCTGCTAAATTAATTGCTGTTGTTGTTTTTCCAACACCGCCTTTTTGATTTGCAA
>DMBU01000025.1 GCA_003446015.1 Bacteroidales bacterium
AACCTATATTAGGGAAAGACAGGTGGAAATAAACCAACAGGCAAGAATGCCTGTTGTACGTCTGTAAAACGGGCATTCTTGCCCGTTTAAAAACACAAATTCAACAAGCAGCCGACAGATAGAAATGCCTGTTGTACACCTGTAAAACGGACATTTTTAACTGCCGTTAGGCAGTCCTGTCCGTTTAAAAAAAGCAACAAGCAAGCTTGTTGCACTTAAAAGAAAAATCCTCTGATATTTTATGAACAATAGTATATTTTTCTGTTTTAGCACACATAAATATTGCATCCGTCCAATTCATGTTTTACCAACAAAATGTTCATAAAAATGAAGTTTAAAACTTTGGGTATCCGAAAATTTAATAATACCTTGAACCCCATTTCCCATTAAATTAACATTGGAAAATTACTTTTGAAAATTCATTTAACTTAATACAAACCTAAATTTTTTATTATGAAAAAACACTTACTCAAATTTTTATTAGCCTTATTTCTATTTGCCGGTTGGCAAAGTAGTTTTGGGCAAGATACTCCTGATAACTGGACAGGGGATACAGGTATTGATATCGTTAAGGAAACTACCACTGTGCACTCTGGAGGTTCAGCCACAAGTGCTAAGATTGTAGTTAATACCGGAACACAAGCAAACTGTGACTTTCGAAACGAAACTGTTATTCCTGTTACTGAAGGCGACACATATACATTTAAATCATATGTTTATAGCAGTGCTCATGTTAGGGCAACACTTGTTTTAACTTGGTCGACTGGTACTATTACATATTCCGGGACTTATACTGTGCCTGGATCTACAGATTTTGATGAATACACATATTCAGGAACCGTACCTACTGGAGCTACAACTGTTATTGTAGGGCTAAGATTTTACGATGTTTCTGGTTTTGTTGCAGGAGAAATCCAGTATGTTGATGATGTTACTTTTGAATCTCCTACGGCAACTCCTTTAACAGTTACAAATGGAGATCTTGAAAGTTGGACTGCACCTGCTCCAATAATTTCTAATTATATAACAAGTCCTAGTTTAATAACTGACGCCGATGCTGTTTTAATTTCTGCTGATGTAGATCCAAATACATCTACTGTAAACTCAGTTAATTTGAACTGGGGTACAACAAGTGGCGTACTAGGAAATACTATTGCTATGACCGAAAGCTCCGGAACATGGACTGCAAATTCTAATATTCCTGCTCAAACAGCTGGCACTTTTGTTTATTATGAGATTGAAGCTACTTACAATACAACTGAAACTAAAACTTCAAGTGAACAGTTTTATTCAGTTCAAACTGATGTTGCAAGCATAACTGATTTAAGAGCTGGAGTTCTTAA
Organism: Bacteroidales bacterium; assembly: GCA_003446015.1. GTDB lineage: Bacteria > Bacteroidota > Bacteroidia > Bacteroidales > UBA12077 > UBA12077. Next base: position 1,344 of record DMBU01000025.1, read on the forward strand.
TGGTATTTATAAACTTACCACTGAAGCCATTATAACTTTTAATTCTCAAAACTTCTATAATCAAAAATATTTATTCGATGGTACCGCAGGCATCTTAATACACGATCCTGATGGAATAATAACTACACCATACATTGTAGGTGATGGCATTACAGGAATTATCGGTACTTTAACTGAATATAATGGATTATTGGAATTTGTTCCTGAAACTGACCCAGGTGCGACAACATCAACAGGAAATGCTATTGTAATCCAAACTCCTACCATGGCAGATTTTCAAACCAATTTTGAAGATTACGAAAGTGAATTGGTTAGATTCACAAATGCTACCGTAAACTCGGCTCCTGCAAGTGGTAAATTTAATATTACTGATGGTATAACAACCCTAACTGTAGATGATAATTTTTATTCCTCAGCAGAAACAGGAGTTTTAATCGGTCGTGATTTAACTATTACCGGTTTTGCCTATCAAAACACGGATGCATTAATTACTCCAAGAGATGCAGCTGACAAAGTTTCTGCAACTGACACTGTTGGTTCTGCAGTTTATACCGTTAACCAGGGGGATTTAACAATTACTGGCGTCCCTTACACTAACACATTAGCAACATTTGAAGCTAACATTGTAGCTGCCGATAGTGCAACTTTTGTAACTTATTTAGCTAATGGAACCACCCCTGCAACCACAGATGTACAAACAGGCTATAAAGTAATTGTAACTGCTGCTGATGGAATAACTGAAGCTACTTATACAATTACTACAATATCGCCTAATACTGATGCAACATTGAGTAGTTTAACATCTGATTTAGGAACTCTTGTTCCTGTTTTTGCCGCAGGAACATTTGCTTATACTGTAGTTATCCCTTACGGAACAATAAATACCCCTGTTGTTACTGCAACAGAAACAGACCCCAACGCTAATGCAGTTGTAACAGATGCAACTGATGTAAGCAGTGCAATTGATGCAGACAGAACAACAACCATAACTGTTACTGCAGAAGATGGCAGTACGACTGAAGTTTATACAATTTTATTCAATGTTGCAGCAAACGATGCTAAAGAGCTTACAGCTTTTAGTTTTGTTGCCCCTGCTGCTACTGGTATTGTAACAGAAGTTGATCATACAGTAGCTATAGAAGTGCCTTACGGAACTGATGTAACTGCTTTGGTTGCTACTTTCTCTTCGACAGGTGCAGAGGTTAAGGTTGGAGCTACAACACAGGTTTCAGGAACAACACCTAATAATTTTACAAACCCTGTAACATATACCGTTGGCGCAGCGGATGCATCAACACAAGATTATACTGTTACCGTAACAATTGCTGCACCTAATACCGATGCTACATTAAGCTCTTTAACTGTTGACTTAGGCACATTAGATCCTGTCTTTGATGCTGCAACCTTTGTTTATAATGTTGAATTACCTTATGGTACAACGGCTACTCCTCTTGTTACGGCTACAACCACAGATGCAAATGCAGAAGCAATAGTTACTCCTGCTACCGATGTTACAAGCACAACTGAAGCAGATAGAACGACTACTGTTGTTGTAACTGCTGAAGATGGCTTAGCAAATGAAACATATACTGTAATTTTTGCTGTTGACGCAACTGCTCCTACAGATCTATTCTTCTCAGAATATATTGAAGGTTCAAGTAATAACAGAGCTTTTGAAATTTATAACCCAACCGGTGCAAGTGTTGACTTAAGTGGATACACTGTAAAGCAATCACATAATGGTACAGGATGGGGCGTTGATGGAATAGCTTATGTATTACCATTAGAAGGAACTCTGACTGCAGGTGATGTATATGTAATAGCTAATGCTGAAGCTTCTGCAGCCGTTTTGGCCGAAGCTGATACAACATTTTTATACTCCGATGTGCAAGCTCATAAGATTACTGCTTTTACCGGAGATGATGCATTAGGATTGTTTAAAGGAGATGTATTAATTGATGTTATTGGTATTCCAACTGAAGATCCAGGTACTGGATGGAATGTTGCTGGAGTAACTGAAGCAACAGTGAACCATACTCTTTTAAGAAAACTTGAAACCACCATTGGGAATACAGATTGGGTTGCTTCTGCAGGAACTAACACAACTGACTCTGAATGGGAAGTTTACAGAATAGATGCTCTAGACGATATAGGCAAATTTGGTATTAAAACAGGAACGGATATATTTACGTTTGACTTTGTTGGACTAACAACCGGTGAAGCAATTATTGATGCTACAAATCATACGGTTGCTGTTGAAATAATTGATGGAACAAGTCCTTCTGCACTAGTTGCAACGTTCAATCTTTCAATTGGTGCTTCTGCTAAAGTTGGCACTACAGTTCAGGTAAGTGGAACAACAGCAAATGATTTCACTTCTCCGGTAACTTATGTTGTAACTGCAGAAGATGCGTCCTCTCAAAACTGGGTGGTTACAGTTACTACAGGCACTTTAAATGAAGTTGCTAATATTGCTGCTTTAAGAGCATTGTATAGCGATACAAATACTGAGATCTATAAATTAACTGGCGAGGTAACTTTTACACATACAACTTCTCCTTATTTCTATATTCAAGATGAAACTGCTGCAATTCTTGTTTATAATAGTACCAGCAGTGGAGTTATAACTACTTCGTATAACATTGGTGACAATGTTCAAAATTTAGTAGGTACTTTTGCAACTTTTGGTGGTAATATGCAATTTGTACTTAATGAAGATCCAGGTGCTGCTATTTCAAGCGGAAACACGATTGCAGCGCAAGCTGTAACAATTCCAGAATTAGCAAGTAACTATACTAACTACGATGCTGAATTAATTATGCTGGAAGATGTTACTTTTTCAGAAACTGTAAATTTTGAAGCTGGAACAAACTATACGCTTAATAATGGAAGTGATCAAATTGCTGTAAGAACCCAATTCTCTTCAGCTGACTATATTGGAACTGCTATTCCTACTGATAAACTTGATGTTACAGCTATTGCAGGTATCTACAATAGTACAATACAGGTATATCCACGTTCACTTGCTGATTTTGTAGTAGTAACAGGAATTGGCACTCCTGACGGAATGGTTTCGATGAACATATTCCCTAACCCAAGTAATGGTTTATTTAACCTTGAAATGAATGCAAGCAAAGCAGGTAGTTTCAATGTTGAAATTATTAACATTCAGGGTCAGGTTGTTTATTCAAAACAAATTAACCAGGACGGTTTCTACAAAGATCAAATTGACATAAGCAAAGAAGCAAAAGGTATTTATTACATCAGAATTAACGATGGTGTAGATATGCAAGTTTCTAAAATTATGATTCAATAAACTTAGTAAATTCGCCAAGCCGATCAAACGGCCAGGCGAATTTTTAAAATATAAAACGGCTCTCGATCTATTCGGGAGTCGTTTTTTTTATGCAAACTTTTTAGGTTTTAATTAAAATTCCTTAACTTTAAATTAGAACCTTGTTATTCGTGCAACATGTTTGAGAAATTTCTGCATCAAACACCATTTTTTCGATTAACCATGTCTTTGCTGGCTGGTATTATTTTTCAGCTATATTTTCCTGTATTAAGGGATTCTATTCCGGTTATTCTATTTTCAGTATTCTTTCTCATACTCTTGTTTACAATTTTAAAACTTAGCAGAAACTACACCCTGAATAAAATCTGGGGCGTATTGGTATCTCTTTTATTATTCTTTTCAGGAATGCAATTAGTTAGTTTTAAACAGCAAAATGTTTATGATTTTGGAAATTCTGAACACTTAATTATTGCAACAGTTATTGAACAAGCCCAGGAAAAAGAAAATTCGATAAAAACGACTTTACAGATAGATTATTTTCAGGATTCTTTAATTTGGCAAAGGAGCAAATCTAAGGTTTTATGCTATTTTCAAAAGGACTCCTCAAGTTTGAATTTAAATCTGGGTGATCAGATTATTGCAAAAACCTTTTTAAATGAGATTGTACATTCAGGTAATCCATACACATTTAATTATAAGGAATATTTAAAATACCAGGAGATTTATACGCAGTGCTACATTAAATCTGATCTTTACCAGGTAATTGCAAATAATAAGGGTTCAAAAATCAGGATACTATCGAATAAAACAAGACAACACCTGCTTGAGATATATCAAAAAAATCAAATTACAGGGAATGAATTTGCTGTTTTAGCGGCACTCACTTTAGGATATAAATCTGAATTAACACCCGAACTTAAAGAAAGTTTCTCGACCAGCGGTGCCATGCATATTTTAGCCGTATCGGGATTACATGTTGGAATAATATTTATCATTCTGTGTAAACTTTTGTTTTTCCTTCAAAAAACCAACTATGGTAGAATACCGCAATCGTTAATTATTATATTCGTTCTGTTTTTTTATGCTTTTTTAACCGGACTCTCCGATTCTGTTTTGCGTGCTACCATCATGTTTACTTTTATCAGCATCGGGAGAATGTTTACCCGTCAGATGAATATTTATAATTCCATTTCAGCATCGGCCTTTTTATTGTTAGTTATTAATCCATATTCGATTATGAACGTTGGTTTTCAATTGTCGTATGCTGCAGTAATTAGCATCGTATTTTTTCAATCGAAAATATATTCAATGTTGAATGTAAACAACCAAATTCTCGATTACATCTGGCAATTAGTGTCAGTAGCAATTGCAGCTCAATTGGGAACCTTCCCTATTACCATTTATTATTTTGATCAATTTCCTTTGTATTTTATTTTATCTAATATTCTGATTATTCCTCTTGCTACCATTGTTGTTTATGGAGCTATTATTCTTTTTGTATTTTCTTTTTCGGGGACTTTATCTGTAATCATTTCCAAAGTTCTGAATCTCGTAACATTCATACTTAATAAGAGTGTCGATTTTATTGAACAGCTTCCATTTTCAAAGCTCGATCAACTAAGAATAGATCTCAATTCCATGTACATTCTTTTAATCTTAATCATTTCAGTTTCATTTTTTATGATCACCAAAAGATTAAGATTCTTGAAATCGGCTCTTGTAGTCATGTTAATGCTAGTTATCTATAATATCTCATTGAGTTATTTAAAAACTCAAAAAGCTATTCTTACAATTCATAACATAAAGGGAATAAGTGCAATAAATTTTATCGAAAATAAGAGGGCTTACTTTACCTGTAACTCCGATATGGAAATGATCAAAAAAGATATTGAATATCAGATTGAGCCCTTATGGAAAGAATTTGACCTAGAACAAAATGATATTACATTACTAAAACCAACTGAATCAATTCAATATTTTACATTTAGAACAAAAAGAATTGTACAATTAAGAACCGATTCAATAGGGGATTTTATTCCAAAACAGAAATTAAAAGTCGATTACCTTGTTCTATCGGAAAATATCAAAATTAAAATCAGTAAATTGAATGAATATTTCGAATTCGAAAAGATCATTTTTGATACATCCAACTCTTATTACACTATTAATCAGTGGAAAAACGAATGTATTAAAAACAATATTAGTTTCTACGATGTTTTAGGTAAAGGGGCATTTATTGAGTATCTTTAAGTACAATTATAAGGCGTTCATAAAAAATGCATTTTATTCATAGATATTTCAAATTAGAATAATTTAATTTGTTATTTATATTAAATTTGTCGCCCGATATTATTTGAGATAATACAAAAACTAATCATTCGAGAATGAAAATTATTGTTGCAGGAGCAGGTGAGGTTGGAACACACTTAGCAAAAATGTTAAGCAGTGAATTTCACGACATTATGGTGATAGACCCTGATGCTGAAAGTTTAAGAACCATTGATTCAAATATGGACTTACTTACCATTACCGGATCAGCTACATCTTTTGAGGTTTTAAAAGAAGCGAAAGTAAAAAAAGCAGATCTTTTTATTGCGGTAACCCATTCCGAAGAAATAAATATTACTGCTGCGATAATAGCTAAAAAGCTTGGTGCAAAAAAGACCATTGCACGTGTTGACAATTACGAATATATTGAACCTGAAAACATTTCTCACTTTATTCGTTTAGGCATTGATTATTTAATTTATCCTGAACGAATAGCTGCTCGTGAGGTTGTTGATTTACTGGGTCAGGGAGAGATTTTTGAATCGGTTGATTTTTCAGGAGGCAAACTATCTCTTTATGTTTTAAAATTAGACGAAAAAGCCTTAGTATTAAATCAGACCTTACAAGATATAGCAAAAGATAAAAAAATTGATTTCCGAGCTGTTGCAATTGCCCGAAATGGTAAAACCATTATCCCTCGTGGTAATGATCAGTTTCAGATAAACGATCTGGCTTATGTTGTTACAAACAAAGCAGGGATTAAGGATGTGATGAAATATTCGGGCAAGAAAAAAATTGATATTAAAAACATCATGATTCTGGGTGGAAGCCGAATAGGAAAAAGAGTTGCTAAAGCACTCGAGAATAGATTTAATATTAAGTTAATTGAGATTGATAAAAATAAAAGTGCCCAGTTAGCCGATTTTCTTAATAACTCATTGGTAATTAATGGCGATGGTCGAAACATAGATTTATTGAATCAGGAAGGATTAGCAAACATGGATACTTTTATTGCTGTTACAGGGAATTCCGAAACCAATATTTTATCCTGTGTATTAGCCAAAAAAATGGGTGTTAAAAAAACCATAGCCGAGATTGAAAACATTGATTATATTGATCTCGGAGAAAGCATGGGTATTGATACCATCATCAATAAAAAACTGATTACAGCAAGTAGAATTTTCAGATTTACCTTAAGTGCCGAAGTTGAGACCATGAAATGTTTAACCGGGTCCGATGCTGATGTAATGGAGTTTGTTGCAAAAGAAGATTCCAAAATAACCGAAGGAAGTTTACGTAAGATTGATTTTCCTAAGGATGCAATTGTCGGAGGTGTAATTCGCGGCGATAAATCATTCATTGCAACCGGAGATACAGTAATTAAGGCTGATGATCGTGTCGTTGTATTTGCATTGCCTTCTGCTGTAAAAAAACTTGACAACTTTTTTAACTAAATAATGTTAAATAAAAAGATCATTCTACATGTAATGGGCTTACTTCTGCTTATAGAAGGATTTTTTCTGGGTATCTCATCACTTGTTAGTTTATATTACGGTCAATATGGTTTTTTTTCCCTAACACTTACCACTCTTATCTGTTTTATTTTTGGAAGTACACTTTGGTTGTTAACCCATAAAGCAGACAAAAATTTTGGCAAACACGAAGGATATATTATTGTAAGTTTGGTTTGGATTGTATTCTCCTTATTTGGGGCACTTCCTTTTTTTATTAGCGGAGCAATACCTTCTTATACCGATGCGTTTTTTGAAACCATATCGGGTTTTACCACAACTGGAGCTACTATTTTAAATGATATTGAAGCAGTACCCTATGGATTGCTTTTCTGGAGAAGCTTAACCCAGTGGCTGGGAGGTATGGGAATTATTGTGTTATCCATTGCTATTTTACCTATGTTTGGTATTGGCGGAATGCAATTATTTGTTGCTGAAGTTCCAGGACCAACGCCCGATAAGCTACATCCAAGAATTAAAGAAACTGTTAAGAGACTTTGGGGTATTTATGTTTTATATACTTTGGCTGAAGTAATCCTTTTAAAAATTGGAGGGATGAACTGGTTCGATGCTGTTAACCATTCGTTTACAACAATGGCAACAGGAGGGTACTCAACCAGACAAGCTGGCATTGCCTATTTTGAATCGCCATTCATCCATTATGTGATCATCATTTTTATGTTACTTGCAGGAACAAATTTTACCTTATCCTATTTTGCATTGCATTTTAATTTTGGTAAAGTTCTTAAAAACGAAGAGTTCAGGTATTATATGGGGTTTGTTCTCTTATTTACTTTTGCTTTAACGTTTATATTATGGCACTTTAATGGATTTAACCTGGAACAATCGTTTCGCAATTCTGCATTTCAGGTAGTTTCTATAATTACAACAACAGGATTTGTTTCAGCCAACTATTTATTGTGGCCACCACTTGTAATTCTTATTTTATTTGCACTTATGTTTTTTGGAGGATCTGCTGGCTCAACAGGTGGTAGCATTAAAATTGCACGAATTACCTTATTACTTAAAAATAGTTACAAGGAGTTAAAACAAATTATACACCCAAATGCCATAATCCCGGTTCGGATTAATGGTAAAAGTGTACCTCCTAATATTATCTCAAATGTTTTAGTGTTTGTTATTTTTTATTTACTATTAACCCTTACAAGCACCATGGTAATTTCAGCTTTAGATTACGATTTAGCGACATCACTTAGCGCTGTTGCTGCTACTTTGGGAAATATTGGACCAGGTATTGGCCGTGTTGGCCCAATTGAAAATTATGCACATTTTCCTGCTTTTGGTAAATGGTTTTTATCATTTTTAATGCTTATTGGCCGATTAGAACTGTTTACAGTACTCGTTTTATTCTCTCCGGTATTTTGGAAAAAATAAAAACAGATGAACTTAATCAAAAGATATTTCTCTGATTGGGATCCATACGAAAAAATCTGGCTTTTCTTATTTACATTTATCATTATTGGTCTGTCTTTTTATTGGAAGGATTCCTTAATCGGAATTCTAGCTTCACTTACAGGAATATGGTGTGTTGTGCTTATTGCAAAAGGCAAGATTGCAAACTACTATTTTGGTATTATAAATGTTTTGGCATACGCCTATGTCGCTTATAACCAGCAATATTATGGCGAGGTTATGTTAAACATGTTTTACTTTTTCCCAATGCAATTTATTGGCATTTATCTATGGAAAAAGAAAAGACTTTCGGCAAAAAAAAATGATGTTCGGGTTGTTTATATGAGTAATAAGCAACGTATCCTATGGTCAGTAATTACTATTATAGCAACCATTTTATATGGCTTTGTATTAAAAAAACTGGGAGGAAACCTTCCATTTATCGATTCATCCTCGACAGTGATGTCGGTTATTGCAATGATACTAATGGTTTTTGTATTTGTTGAACAGTGGATTTTATGGATCCTTGTTGATATTGTCTCGATCATCATGTGGATTGCTGTAATGATGAAAGGAGGTAGTGATGTGGCAGTACTTGTAATGTGGATTGCTTATTTAGTAAATGCTATTTATGGTTTGTATAACTGGATAAAACTGGAGAAACAATCAAGAATAGTTTAATAAAAGACAAAAGTTAAAAGATAAAAGGCAACGGATAGTGGGAAGTTGGCATAAGTTAGAATATTGAGTTCTTTGATCTTTGAAAATTGATCTTTGAAAATTGAACTAAAAAACCAACTCTCCTATTCCCTGTCGAATAATTTCAAAATCATCTTCGGTACAGTCAACAATTGTTGAAGCTTCGTTATTTCCATATCCCCCATCAATAACATAATCGACCAAATGCTCATATTTTTCATGAATCAATTCGGGATCAGTCATGTAATCTAATATTTCGTCCTCATCATGCAAAGAGGTTGTCATAAACGGATGACCTAATTTATTTACAATTTCGATAGCAATATTATTATCGGGGATTCTAATACCTACTGTCTTCTTTTTAGATTTGTAAAAACGCGGTACGTTATTATTTGCATTTAGAATAAATGTAAACGGACCAGGTAAGTTATGTTTCAACAGTTTAAATGTTTGATTGTTTATGTGCATTGTAAATTGTGAGACCTGACTGATTTCACTACATACCAGTGAAAAATTCTCTTTTAAGGCACTCTTTCCCTTAATTTTTACAATTTTATCAAAAGCTTTTGGGCTGTTTATATCCCAGGCTAATCCATATACAGTATCGGTAGGGTAAATTACCAATCCATTATTCTTCAAGGCTTCAATAGCCATAGCAATCTCTCTTGGGTTTGGATTATCAGGATGAATTTGTAATAACATGAGTGTTTCCTTCTAAAAATCAGTTGCAAATGTAATAAACTATATCTTTATCCTGAAACTACAAGGCTTTTTTTATCCTAACAGTATTATGGATCAAATGATAAAGTTGTGGAATATAAGAGTCACCAAATACTGATTTGATCATTTTTTTATGATTTAA
>DMBU01000049.1 GCA_003446015.1 Bacteroidales bacterium
TAAAAAAAGGAGCTTTAAAAGCTCCTTTTATTTTAGTTTACTATTTCTATTCTCCAACCGTAAAAAATATAATCTCCAATTGGATGAGCATCCGATCCAGTTGCCTCTGAAAAAATCATGAATTGATTTACATTGAAAGGAACGTTATTCAATTCAACTCCAAACGAGCCAATAGCCGTGCTTCTCGTTTTTAAAAAAGCAGATAAAGCATACTCTTCACTACCTGTAAAGAATCCTGCAAAATAATATTTATCTGTGTAGCCTGAGGCGATTTCCTCGTAATATTTCCCAAACCACGGAATTATACGAATTTGCTTATTTGGAAACATTGTTCTAAACAACTGATTAATCCATTCTTTAGAGATTCCTTTGACTATTTCATCACCGAAAGAAACCTTTTCTAGTGGTCTTATTAATGTGCCTTTACTCATATTAATTAATTTATAATCCTAAAAATTTATATCCAAAAATTCGAAAATTAGAAACAGCCCCCTGAACATGATCCAACTTATTGCACAAAACCCAATTATTCAATATTGAAACATTAAGTTCTGCTCCACTAGCAGAAACTAACACATTAGCTGAAGAACCTATTGAAATAAAAAAATATTCCTCGTCTCCATTATCTTCCAACAGTACAACATTTGCATCTAAAGCGCTCTTATTAACAGCAACGTAAAGAGGTGTTACTACATAGCCAACCCCCTCAACACCCCCAAAACGAATTTCCATTGCATTTTTTATAACAGCATAATCAGCACCAGACAATTGATTGATAACAGCATTAGCCGTAACATCTACAGCAATATTCTTATCTAGTATTCTTTTCAATAAAGAAACACTCATAATTATATAATTTTATTTGTGTTATTAAAACGAATGTTATTATTAACAAACTTTATTTTGCTTGCTTTGCCTGTGGCACGAACACGCTTAAAGACTCCTTTTTGCCCTTCCTCGTCCTTTGCTTTGTTTTTTATTAAAAAATCCAAAAAGGACACGATTAAATTAACAATTGAGTAATCTTTAAGGGTTGGTATTGCTCTTAAAAGAAACTCTAAAATTAAGGCTAAAAACGGTATTAAAACCGTTTGCCAATTTTCCAAAATCCATTGTATTAAAATTTTCATTTTTTTCTATTTTTAAAATTGTTTAAAAGTCATAACTCTTTTGTAAACACCGTTTACTAATCGATACATTGTTTTTGTTTCTCTAACACAGTCTTTTGCATAATTATAGGCAGAAGACTCTGAATTAAAATATTTACTTCTCCTTTTACTCCTATATGTTACAGTAACCTTAAATGGAGATTTTTTTAATTTTAATCATTTTTTTCTAAGTTTCAAGTTTTTAAAAAAATCTTTCCTTTTTAAACTGTATATTAAAGTGATAATTGATAAACACAAAAAAATACATTGTAATAGTTCATTTATTAGAACGAACGAAAATGAGCCAAGCAATGACCCCGAGAACCACAAATCCCAGTTTTTTACCATAATCATTTATGTTTTCTTCTGTGATTTTTTTTTTCCATGATCCCAAAACTGGAAATCTCCAAATTCATCTACTTCAGTCATTGGCACATCATCGGAAGACCGACGGCAATCTATGTGAACGAAACTTTCACCATAAACGCCAAAACCTGTAATTCCTATTGATCTAAGTTTTTTAAACAAATCGCCTGTTCGTTCTTTAAACTGTTTGTTTATATTAATTACAGCGCTTTTACTTGCCACGTTTAAATCAATTGCACAACCAGTTAAATGAAGGCTTTTTAAAGCTCCCCCAGCTACTCGATTAGAAATTTTTGTTCTAAAACTTGAAGCTATATGAACAGGCACGCCATAATAATCTCTAATAATTTGAGCCGCATCGACTAAAACAGAAGCCAAAGGATGTTCATTAGGCGAATCAATCGACTTTGAATAAAATTCATTTCTAGTAAAATTTTTTGAGACCTTACTAGAATCGCCTTTTTTAATTGTTATATAATAAATTCTTTTGTACATGTGCCTTAAATTTTAGATTCATTCTTTTTCTAATTTCAAAATGTTCGAGGGTACGATCATAAAAGAGATATATCAAGCCTAAGCCCCCTAATGAAATCAAAAGAGGACTTAAAAGAGTTAAACCAAGTATTAATATGATTTTTTTCATGTGCTTAAAATTTTATTATTCCCTCGTATAGAGATTTTAGTTTATTATAATCTTTTTTCGATAACTCACGATTAAACCATTCTGTAAGAGTTAAAGGAGTTGCAGCACCTAGCAAATTCATAATTCTAGAAGGTGTGCCACCATCAGCATATGATACAGTACCGAACTTTGTATAAACAAGTGCAAAATCTTCTTTTGACAGACCTTCCAAAGCGTTGAAAATTGCTTTTTCGTCAGTGCCTATTTTATCCATTGCCGTTAACAACAATCCGCTGATCTGTTCAGCCTGAGCATCTCCAATAGTTAAAGAATCAGAATCAATTTTATTTTTTATTACAATAATATTTGATTCTTTTTCTTTTTTTATTTCTTCCGTTTGTTTGTCATTCTTTAACAAACCACCTTTAAAAAAGACTTTGTAAACTAAGAAGCCACCGCCTAATAACACAAAGATTTTCAGCCACAACATTAAATTAAAATCTTTCATTAAGATATTTTTTTGATTTTACCTTTGTTGGCCTTCCATCCTTTAGCGGCACGTGCTGCAGTAGCCCGACTTTTAAAGGTTTTTGTAAACGTTTTTTTATCCTTTCGAATAAAAGTTATTTTTGGCTTTGAGCTTTTTGTTTTTCTTGCCATGACATTAATATTTTTAAATTGTTACTAATCTTCCAAATCGAGTTCACTAGTTTCAGGGTTCATAATTGACATAATACCCCTGAATAATGGTATATATAACACAGCTAAAAGCAATTTAAACCACCAAATTTGTGACAGTTTTTTATACCATACTTCAAAAATGTTCGGGCTGTCAGATTCCTTTTTTCCTAAAACATTTTTTTCCCAAACTTCAGCCTCGTGCTGAATCTCTGCCATTTTAACACCGTTAACAGGCACAAATTTTTTAACTAATGCGAATAATAATTCTAATAAATCCATTTTTTCAATTTTTAAAGGTTATTATAAAATTTTCATTTTCTTTAAAACAATTAAACCGACTAGAGCAGCCGCCCCGATCAATCCATATTTTTTCATCGAATCGGCTTGATTTTCATCTAATTTAACTGTGTTATTTGTTTGAAGTTCCAAAGGTTTAAGATCATTCCAATTATTAACAAAACCTCGTGAAGAATCGTTAAAACCTTTAAAGGATTGCGACAAACCGCCAATAGTACTTGACAGATTATTAACTCCCGTTAAAACTCTATTTCCTGCACTAAACAGGTTATCCGAAAAATCTAAAAACTTACTCATATTACTTTTTCTTTTTAGACATGAATAATAAAGCTAAAGCAAGACCACCACCGCCCAACATCATTAATTTATTTGTCTGTGCTTTCTTCTCTACAGCCTGTTGTTGTTGCATCATTGCGATTTGTCGTTCTTGCTCCATTTTTCGCTCCATTGCTGCCTGTAGTTCGGTTTGCTCCTTTTTATATTGCTCCTCAGCTTTTTTCTGTGCTTTTTTTTGTTTTCTGCCTTTAAAAAAGCCAAAAATTCCTTTTCCGATAGAGACCGCAGCCCCAATAATTGCGCCTACTGCCATAATTAACTCTTTTTCATGTTCATAATTAATAACAGACCGCCAAGAGCAGCCGCAGCATACAAACCGTATTTTTTAATAAAATCCGTTTTTTCTGCTGTTCCTGAATCATTCGCTAAAGATTCAGCATTTTGAGAGGTTTCATCGTAGATAGCACCGTCCATGTTTTCTGGAATACTAGGATCATAGCCAGTGAGAGACTGTTCAACAGATGAAATATTTTCATCATATTTGCTCATTCTTTTTCGTTCCTGAATCTTTTTCAATCCACCTTTAACTAGCTTAAAAGTTCCTTTTGTTAGCTTTTTAGACATCATAACAGCTCCGCCAGTCATGACATTAGCAACCTTTTTAAGGATTTTATTCTTTTTGCCCCACGTTTTAAGCTTAAAGCCCGCTTTTTTTACTTTTTTAAAAAAGCCCATATTTTTAATTATTAAATAAAACAACAAAAGAGCACCCCCCTAAAGGAGTACTCTCAACCTTAAAAATGAATAACTTAGCTAGCTGCTTCAAGTTTTTCATCAAGTTTGCTTTCATGTTTTGCAGTTCTTCGGATACCTTCACGCACTACTTTTTTGTACATGTTATATTTTCGAACGACAACATAATTTTGACCAGTATTAACATTCAACGCCTCTAAATTTATTGTCATTTCTGCCCTGTCCATCTCTGAACCTGAAAACAAAATAAATGATTGATTTCTTAGCATATGCCCAGCGTCATAATCATGATGAACCGAGTCAACACGATCACAAAGCAAATCATAATATGTTTTCATTGCGTTAAATCGATCTGAAACAAAACGCACGTCTTTTATAACTTGATCAGCAGTTTTCACACTGTCCTTATCTTTATTTATAAAAGTGATTGAGGTAACGTTATCACCTAAAGCGAGCTTAAATTCAGTTTGATTTTGAGGTATTAAATGAACTTCTGTAATTGGAGTAGTCCACTGAACACCAATAGCAGTCATTTCAGAAACGTTGATAGTTGCTAAAGCAGTATTAATTACGGCAGCATCAACAACGCAATCCTGACGGAAATTTACTTCCAATTTAATAGATGCACCGCCTCGAACATTTATTGCTTGTCCAAGCATCAACTCAACAGGAATTAAAATCTTTTGATATTTATCAGCCGCACCAGTCAACAGATCAATTGCCTGTGTGCTGTCAGGATGCACATAGTCAAATGAATTATCATTGAAATTTGTTTCCATTGCCAGAGTTTGTAAATCCCCTGTCATAAGAATTAATCTTTTGCCTTTCGCAGATGTTAACACTATGTTAACATCAATTTTAGACATGTCAAACGCAGCTCTAAGCTGTGCAACGGTTTTAGAAAAAGCATTTGCAACTAACTCAATGTTGAAGCGAAAGCCTCTCAAATCCACATTTTTATAATCGTGGTCTCTTTGTTCGCCTAGTTTCCAAATTCTCATAATTATTTGCCCTCTGTGTTAGTTGAACCATCTTTGTCCATTTTTTTAACTAAACTTCCAAGAACTGGAATTTTAGCCAACATTGGCTGAACCATATCACCAGTTAAAACGCCTGCTAAGTAAGCAAGCAAAGGGATTAAAAAATTCATAAGCCCGCTTTTTTTTCTTAATTTCCTCATTGTTTTTTTGTATTAATAATAAAACCCTAAAAAGTTTAAATCTTTAGGGTATATTATAATATGAGAAACAAGTATTTATAAAAAAACCGCTGTTTTAATATTTCATCTTATTAAATTTATTCGTGAAAAGCTTATTTTCATTGAATTGCACTTCAATATAATGATCTAAAAAACTTATCTCTTTTGTTACAATGCTTTTACTAATATGATTAGTATCTATTTTCAAGGTCCTTAAGTCCTGAATATATCTATCAAGCGTTCTAGTTGAAAATATGTGCATTTGTTTAATTTCATCGATTGTATTTTTTTGCATCAACTGTAAAAGCAGAGCGATTTTAGTTTCACTTATTTTTTTGCCAGTCATTTTAATTTTTTCGGAATTATCAAAATTGGACCTCTGAGTTCCGAGCCTCTTTCTTACGTTTTCAACCTCTATATTGTGTTGTTTGCATCGATTCATTACAGTTTCAAAATCATCTAATTGTTTTAATGTAAACCTATCGACTAAAGAGTAAAATAATTTAGAACATTCTTTCATTAACCTTTCAGAAAAATGTTTGACCTCAACATCCTGATATTTTGTACCTGAAATATGTAATTCTTTATAATGTTCTTTATTAATTTTTACAAAAAACCTTCTAGTTTTTCTTACTGTAGATAAAAGTTTTTTATACTCTGTTAATTCTGATTTTGTTAAATTTTCAGTATTCTGACCATCTTTAGATTTCCTTTTTAATAACTTATACCGTTCAACTTTATTTTTAAAAGTTGGCACTTCTTTTTGAATTATTTTCGTATTGTAAATTCTACTTAACAGCCTATTGTTTAAACTTAATTCGAATCTTAAAATCCTATCCGAAAAATCTTGCAAGTACTTTGTATCATAATAATAAACTTTATGACCTGATTTTAAATGATTTTTTAATACTTCATATTCTTTATCTTTTTTTAAGCCCTCAAATTCTCGGCTAAAATCCTTATTAATTTTGTCATGTTCCTTTCTATCGTTTTTTTCATATTCACTGCCTTTGTGATAAATCTTAAAATACAAATCGCTTGTTTGATAACTTATTGCAGTTCTGTAATTTGTAAAACCTTTTTTTAATCGTTCTGATTTTTTTAGAATTCTTTTTTGTTGATCTAAATAGAATAAAGCTTCTGTTTTAGAAGGAAAAATCATATTGTAACAAAAATCAATTCTGTTTATTTCAACGTCTGTATAATCAATCGGAACATGTGAAAAATTTTCTTCAAAAAAATTGCTAATAAAAAGCATGAATCTACTATATAACATTTTAACTTGATTATTATACTCTGAATAATAAGCCATGTTAAACTTAGGATTAAAAGGAGAACTAACAAACTGATTAATATTGGTTCCATACAAATATTTAGGTATTGAAAAATTAAAATAAATATAATCTCTATCTGAAACAACGTCATAAGCCAAATGATAATGAGAACTAGGAATATGTAATTTACCAACCGTTTTTAATCTGTAAGGTTTCCCAGTATCGCTATATCTTATATATTTTTCATATATAAATCTAGTAGCGTTATACGGTACAATCTGCCGATAATAAACCTTTGTTACAAATTTTTCAGTGTATAAATATTTCGCTAATTCCGCATGCTTTTTAACGTTGTGTACTTTAATTACAACGGTATCAAGCATGCTTATAACTGTTTTTTAGTAAGACGTTCTAAATCGATTAACAAATTAATTTTTAAATCATTAATTTTTCTAAAACACTCTAACGCTTGTTGCATACTTCTGTGGATGTCCTCTAAATCACATTTATTTTTTTTAACACGTTGATCAAGATCATTAAGAACTTTGTAAGCATCATCTTTTTTTATTGAAGAATCAAAAAAAGATAACATAATATGTTCATAAATATTTAACAAATGCTCATTTATGAAAGTGCTATTTTGTATATTGTTTTCTAAGTTCATGTTATGCTATTTTTATAATTTTTACTTGAATATTTTCTAAATCGTTTTTACTTAAATCCAGTTGAAATTTTTCAAACTCCATAAACAAGACCGTAAGAATTTTAATCTTATTATTTACGTGATAAATCATTGAAGTATCATTTTTCTTACTTGTTATCGACCTTACAGTTTGATATCCGTTTAATAAGTTATCGTATATCTGATTTATGCTAGTCATAACAAGACTAGACCCTATACTCTGATAATTTGATCTTAATAAAGAGTTTTCAATAAAATGATTAATGTTATTTAAGGCTTGATCTAATGACCTTTTTAAAAGAGAATTTTCAACAACAAAATAAACACGCCTGTACACCGTAAATAAATCTATATACAAATCGTTTAACTGGAATAAACTTTCAGTTAAATATTGATTTACTTCATTCTGAAATTTTACAGCTTTTTTTTCTGATGTGAAATAATACTTATGATCAGAGTCAATAAATACCTTGTATTTATTATTCTCCTTAGATATTTGATTGATTTTTATCTTTTTCATAAAGGATATTAAAAATATCCTTTGACCTACATTATATCAGAAAGTTACTAAACCAGTCTTTTTCTTTTAGAAAAATGCTTTTAATTTCTATAAGCATTGATTTTATTGGCATAGTTTATTTAACTAATATAAATTATAGGACGTAA
>DMBU01000085.1 GCA_003446015.1 Bacteroidales bacterium
TTCTTCACACCCCTGACTGCCGTCAGGCAAGTCTTCAGGGTTAGGGGCAAATGAAGAAAATCGAATTCAAATTGAGCACAAAAACTGATAACCATTATTTAATTTGATTCCAGTATCTGAAATAACTCGTCTAATTTTGGTGTTAAAATAATTTCTGTCCTTCTGTTTTTCTTGCGGGCATCTGGTGCTTTGGAGTCAATTACCGGCATATATTTGCTTCGTCCGGCAGCAATTATTCTGCTTCCTTCAATTTTATTGTTTTCTAATAAAATACGAACAATGGCGGTAGCTCTTTTAACACTTAAATCCCAGTTGTCTTTTATAGATTCACTTGCAATATATGGAACATCATCAGTATGTCCTTCAACCATAATGTTAATGTCTTTATTTGCGGCTAAAACATCGGCCAGTTTTTTAAGCGCGCTAACTCCCTTAGGGTCTACTACAAAACTTCCCGATTTAAATAGTAACTGTTCATCTAACGAAACATAGACTTTACCGTTTTTCATTTCAACGGCAAGTCCCATATCGGCAAAACCCATGAGTGCATTTGAAACTTTATCTTTTAAAGCATTAACTACAGAATCTTTTTTGTGCAAAATATTTTCAAGTTCTAATAGTCTTGAATTGGTTTCTTCTAACTCTCTTTTATATTGGCTAAGCTTACTCTGATCAGCACGTAAGTTATCTTCTAGTTGTCTTAATCTATCTTCTTTCTCTATAATTGCAGCTTGTGTAGCCTGAATTTCCTGAAGTATTTTTTTTGTCTCTGAAATATTTCCGGTTAAAAGCTGATCCTGAGCTTGTTGTAAGTCTGCGTATTGCCTGTTTAACTTGTCGTACTTAATATCAATCGTTTTTAACTTGTTTTCTCTTTCAAGACTATCTTTGCTAAGATCTTGTATTCTGTTTGTTAAGATGTCAAGCTTCGATTTTAATTCTGTATTTGTAACTCCCAGGTTTTTATTATCTTCTCTGGTCATTTCAAGTTCTTCTTCACATTTATTGTTTTTCAACTGAAGATCTTCAAATTGCTTAGTGGGTACGCATGCACTAAAAGTTAACAGGAATAATAGAAACAGAATGTAGGATTTGATTTTAAAAGGCATATTAACTATTTTAGATTTTAATTGTTAAATATACGAAAATATGTATTAAGCAAAGATATAAAATATGCAAAGCTTTAAGTCGTTATTACAAAGTAAAATTATTCATATCTTTGCATCAATTAATAATTTGGTATGTCATCTGACTTGTTAAATAAAATATTATTCCCTTCAGATTTAAAGAAACTGGAATTAACTGAGCTTCCTAAATTAAGTGAAGAGTTACGGCAGTTTATTATTGATATTGTTTCTTCAAACCCGGGACACTTTGGCGCAAGCCTTGGTGTTGTTGAACTCACTGTTGCTTTACATTATGTTTTTAATACTCCGTATGATAGAATTGTATGGGATGTTGGCCATCAGGCATATGGACATAAAATTTTAACCGGTCGTCGCGAGCAATTTCATACAAACCGAAAATATAAAGGAATAAGTGGATTTCCGAAGATTACTGAAAGTGAATATGATTCTTTTGGAGTAGGACATTCTTCCACATCAATATCTGCAGCATTAGGAATGGCAAAAGCTGCCCGGTTTAAAAAAGAAGATGATCGACAGATTGTTGCTGTAATTGGAGATGGATCAATGACTGCAGGACTGGCATTTGAAGGGCTGAATAATTCAGGAATTGAAAAAACTAACCTACTCGTCATACTGAATGATAATAACATGGCCATTGACCCAAACGTGGGTGCGCTTAAGGAATATCTACTCGATATCACTACATCAAAAACCTATAATAAACTTAAAGATGATGTTTGGAATTTATTAGGTCATCTGAATAAATTAGGACATAACTACAGAAAATTAGCACAACAAATTGACAGTGCTGTAAAGTCGTTTTTACTAAAACAAAGTAATTTATTTGAATCACTAAACTTCAGATATTTTGGTCCGGTTGATGGGCACGATGTTATTTATTTAACCAAAATCCTTACCGATCTTAAAGATATTAAAGGCCCTAAATTATTGCATGTTGTTACCCAGAAAGGGAAAGGATTTAAACAGGCAGAGTTAAATCAGACTACATGGCATGCACCCGGTAAGTTTAATAAAGAAACCGGTGAGATTTTTAAAATTAAATCAGATGAACCTCTTCCTCCTAAATATCAGGACGTTTTTGGTCACACCTTATTAGAGCTTGCAAAACAAAATGAAAAAATAGTGGGTATTACTCCCGCCATGCCCACAGGATCATCATTAAATATTATGATGAAAGAAATGCCGGAACGAACATTCGACGTGGGCATTGCCGAGCAGCACGCCGTTACTTTTTCCGCAGGATTGGCTATTGAAGGGATGTTACCTTTCTGTAATATTTACTCTTCATTTATGCAGCGGGCATACGACCAGGTTATACATGATGTTGCTATTCAAAAATTGAATGTTGTTTTTTGCCTTGATCGTGGAGGCCTGGTAGGTGAAGATGGAGCTACGCATCATGGAGTTTATGATTTAGCATATATGAGAAGTATCCCAAACATAGTAGTTTCTGCTCCTATGAACGAAGAAGAGCTTCGCAATTTAATGTTTACGGCACAACTAAAAGACAAAGGTCCTTTTTCAATTCGATATCCACGTGGAAATGGCGTAATGCCTGAATGGAAAACTCCGTTTAAAGAAATTCCTGTTGGCAAAGGCAGGCTTGTAAGAAAAGGATCAGATATTGCTATTTTATCCATAGGTCATGTAGGGAACTATGCAGTTGAAGCATCTAAGCAATTAGCTAAAAAGAATATTGATGTGGCTCATTATGATATGCGATTTGTAAAACCCATTGATGAAGAGATATTGCACGAAGTCGGGAAAAAATACAAACTTATCATAACAATTGAAGATGGAGCCATTATGGGTGGTTTTGGAAGTGCGGTCCTGGAATTTATGAGCGAAAATGGTTATTTAGTAAAAATTAATCGTTTAGGAGTTCCCGATCAGTTTATTGATCATGGTACTCCTCAGGAATTACATCGAGAATGTGGTTTTGATGTTGAGGGCATTATAAAAACAGTTAAATCGATGATTCAGCCGAATATATTGTCGAATGTTGGATAGTTTTATTCAGGAAAAATTTGCGTATCTAAAACTATTCTATATTTTTGCATTCCGAAAGTTTATTCATTACCAGCCTGGATGGCGGAATTGGTAGACGCGCTGGTCTCAAACACCAGTGAACGCAAGTTCGTGCCGGTTCGACCCCGGCTCCAGGTACAAAAATAAAAAGAGCCCTCAATCATGAGGGTTTTTTTATATCTTTAAGCGAGCTAAAAATAAGATTATGACAAAAAATAAATCATTACACCCATACAACGAAAAGCAAGCCGAATATGATAAACGATATCTGGAGATGGCTCAAATATGGGCAAAAAATTCTTATTGTAAACGACGACAGGTTGGAGCACTCATCGTTAAAGAAAAAATGATTATTTCTGATGGCTATAATGGTACTCCTTCGGGATTTGAAAATGTTTGTGAAGATGATGATTTTAATACAAAACCATATGTTTTACATGCTGAGGCAAATGCAATAACTAAAGTTGCAAAATCGAATAATAGTTCGGAAGATGCTACGTTATATGTTACTACTTCACCTTGTTTGGAATGTTCTAAGCTGATTATTCAGGCAGGAATAAAAAGGGTAGTATTCAGTAATAAATATCGTGTCGAAGATGGCTTAAGACTCCTTGAAAGAGCAAAAATTGAAATTAAACATATAGAAATTTAATAAATTAGGATTATGTCAAACAAAATAAATAAAATATACCTGCCTATAATATTTGCTGTTATTTTAATTGCAGGAATTATATTAGGTAAAGCTTTAAATAATAATCCGCATCAAAACGACATGTATTCGTACTTGTCAAATGACAAGCTGAGTAGGATAATCGATTATATTGAAACAAGATATGTCGATACGGTTTCGCGTGCAAAACTGGAAGAGTCAGCTATTCCTGCAATTCTCGAGCAACTGGATCCTCACTCTATTTATATCCCCGCTAAAGAAATGAAATCTGTTAGTGAAGATATGAGAGGAAATTTTGAAGGTATAGGAGTTGTTTTTAATCACCAAACAGATACTTCTATTATTATTAGTGTTATTAGCGGAGGCCCTTCTGACAAAGTCGGAGTGCTTGCCGGCGACAGAATAATTAAAGTTAATGATTCTTTAATTGCTGGTCAAAAAATCCCCAGTAACGACATAGTTGGAATGTTAAAAGGAGAAAAAGGTACAAAGGTAAAAGTTAGTTTACAAAGGAGAAATGTTCCTGATTTAATTGATGTTGAAATAATTCGGGGTGAGATACCTTTATATAGCGTGGATGTTTCGTATATGATAGATCAGGAAATTGGATACATAAAAATTAATCGTTTTGCAGAAACTACCTTTCGTGAATTTGTCGAAGGAGTAGAAAAATTAAAGAAACAAGGGTTGAAAAAGCTGATTCTCGACTTAAGAGGGAATACAGGCGGATATATGGTTGCGGCTACGAACATTGCCGACCAGTTTCTGGAAGCGGGAAAGATGATTGTTTATACCCAGGGGAAAGCAAGTCCAAGGCAGGAGATTTATTCTACAACTAAAGGTGTGTGTAAAAATATTGAACTTGTTATTTTGCAGGATGAGTTTGCTGCTTCAGCAAGTGAAATTCTTGCTGGGGCAATTCAGGATAATGATCGCGGCACCATTATCGGTCGCAGATCGTTTGGAAAAGGCCTGGTCCAGGAACCTTATCAATTATCCGACGGATCGGTTATTCGCTTAACTATTGCCCGATATTATACGCCAACTGGTCGTAGCATCCAAAAACCATACAGTGAAGATAAAAATGAATATTATAATGATCTGTTGGAAAGATATCATAACGGAGAATTTTCAGAAGCAGACAGCATCCATTTTACCGACTCCTTAAAATACCTTACTCCCGCAGGAAATGTTGTTTATGGTGGAGGAGGAATTATGCCCGATATTTTTGTTCCTCTCGATACTTCAGGATATACAAAATATTATACAGAGACTGTTCGAAAAGGCGTGCTATATAATTTTACATTTGAGTATGTCGATAATCACAGGGATATTCTAAATAAATATACAGATGCTGCCGCTATTAACGATTATCTGGAATCAATCCATATTTTTAATCAGTTTACCGATTATGCCGAGCAAAATGGAATTTCCCGAAATACAAAAGGATATATACATTCAAAGCATTTAGTAAACACTCAGCTTAAAGCTAATATTGCAAGAAACATTATCGATAATGATGGATTTTATCCAATCTTTCAGGACGTTGATACAACCTTGAAAGTAGCAATAAAATATTTGAAGGAAAAAACAGAATAGATCTAAATCAGAATATAAAGCTAGTATCTTAAAAATGCTAATTTGGATTAATATTAATTGAACTCATAATTTTGGAAAGTTAAATTAAGAGGCCTTTACACCAAGGGCCTCTTTTATTTTTTGATTTAATTTAAGTGATCGTGTAATAAAATTAAAATCCTTGTGTCAAAGAACTAGAATTTCGAAATTTTTGAAGTATAACATAAAACTAAAAAAATGAAAACACAAGGATTTAAAAAAGTAAGCGTATTAGCAATTGCATTATTAATGATTGCAGGTACAAATTTGTATGCACAAAGAGGCAGAAACTATTCAGAACAAGGAGGTAGAGGATTTAATCAGGATCGTACCTGCCAAATGATACCTGATTTAACCGAAGATCAGGAGGCTAAAATGGATGCTCTTCGAATTAATCACATGAAAGAAATGACCGGGTTCCGAAATCAAATGAATGAGTTACAGGCAAAAAAACAAACCTTAATGACATCGGATAATTCTGATTTGAAAGATTTAAATGCAACCATTGATCAAATTACCAATGTTCATAATAAAATGATGAAAGCATCTGCAAAGCATCAGCAAGATGTTAGAGGTTTATTAAGCGATGAACAAAAAGTTTATTTTGATAGCAGACCAATGCGTGGTCATGGACATGGCAGAGGAATGAGACATGATGGTTACGGCAGAGGTGCAGGACAAGGATCTGGCAGAGGATTAAATCCTGATTGTCCTTATAATGAAGAAAATGACTAATTAAATAATAACAGAGATAAAAAGAGGAGTCTATTTAACCACTCATGGTCGGAAGAAAT
>DMBU01000008.1 GCA_003446015.1 Bacteroidales bacterium
TGCCACAAAAGATAAATTTTTTTCAATAATAGCACACGACTTACGAGGACCAATGAATAATCTGGTAGGATTTTCCGATTTATTGGAGAGAAATTATCAAAATTATGACAATGAGAAACTTTCACATATAATTAACTTAATGAGCACTTCGGCAAAACAAACATATTCTTTACTGGAGAACTTATTAATTTGGGCAAGAAGTCAACGTAATAAATTAAGTTATAATCCTCATGTTTTTATTTGTAAAGAATTGATCTCTGAAGTTCTTCAAGAAATGGAACATCTTGCTTTTGCAAAAGGTATACGATTTGAAACCGATATAGAAACAATAGGGCATTCTGTCCATGTTGATAAAGATATGTTTAAAACAGTTTATCGAAATCTAATTTCAAATGCTATCAAGTACACCAAAGAAGGAGGTACAATTTCTTTCGGATGCAGAAAAGACTCTGATCGTTTTATTGAATTTTTTGTAAAAGATGATGGCGTAGGAATTCCCAAAGAAACCCTAGAAAAATTATTTAAATTAGATGAAAACATTACAACTGAAGGAACCAACCAGGAACATGGAGCAGGATTAGGTTTAATCTTATGTAAAGATTTTATTGATAAACACGGAGGTAGAATATGGGTTGAAAGCGAAGTAAATAAGGGAAGTACTTTTTGGTTTACTTTTCCGGTTCCTGAGCAAAATTGATATTAATTTATTTTAAATAGAGATTTTATGAACAAAAAATTTACTACACTTATTGCCGAAGATGATGAAATAAGTTTCGAATTATATAAAATTCGATTACACCATTTTGATTTAAACATCATACACGCCCCAAATGGTAAAATAGCTGTTGATAAAGTAAAAGAAAATCCTGACATTGATTTAATTCTAATGGATATTCGTATGCCCGTACTTGATGGTTACGAAGCAACTAAACAAATACGAGAAATAAATTCCAATGTTCCTATCATTGCACAAACAGCATTTGCAGCTATACCTGAACATCAGGAAATGCTGGAATTTGGATTTACTGAATTTATTGCAAAACCCTTAACCGAAACCATTCTCGATCAGATCATAAATAAATATAGAACAAAAAACTAAGCAACTATGAATCCAAAATTTACGATTTTAATCGCCGAAGATGATATCATAAGCTTTGAACTTTATAAAGCAAGACTCGAGGAATTGAATTTAAACTTAATACATGCAAAAAACGGAAAATTAGCTGTAGAATTACTAAAAAACAATCCTGACGTGCAATTGATTTTAATGGATATCAGGATGCCTGTTTTGAATGGTTATGAAGCCACTAAACTCATTCGTGAATTTAATAAAACTGTTCCTATTATTGCTCAAACAGCATTTGCAATGATTCCTGAACAAAAAACTATACTTGAGTCAGGATTTACTGATTTCTTATCAAAACCGGTTGAAGAAGAAATCTTATTCGGAATGATTAGAAAATACATGGAGCATATGCGCTAAAGTCTATAAACCTAGCCCCTCTAGCTTATTCTCTACCTCTTTTGATATTTCCTCAAATCGCTGCTTGTATTTTTCGTCATCGGCACATTCAACCAATTTCTCCCATTTCGTACTCCACTCAAATCCTTCCTGCATAAGTTCCATGTATCGGTTTGCACTAATCTCATCCGATGGATTGTTAAAATAATCGTTAATTACTTCCAAATATAAATCAATCCATTCTTCATATTGGGCAAGAAATTCATCGCAGGTATTTAATTCAACTTCATTTTCAGTAGTATTTTTGGTTTTATCTTTTGTTGTGTTAGTGCATGAAAAAATGCCAAGCAATGTAAAAACCAATAATGATAAAATGAGCTTTTTCATAGAAATAGATTTGTTTTGATCAAAAGTAAAAAATAAAATCGAAAAATAAATCAAAATTTTTTTTCTTCATTTTCGCTTCATGCAGCTTACATATCTTTGTCAATAGAAAATAAAAAATATAAATTGAACTAAACATAACAGGAGGTAATTATGAATTTAAAAAAAACATTAACAATTGTAGTAATCCTTTCAATTTCGTTGTCAGGATTTGCTCAGGAAGAAATTAAAGAGCAAAAGCAAGTACAAACAAAAACTGAACTTAAAGAACAAACAAAAGAACAAGTTCAGTCTGAAGCTCAGGTAAAAGAGCAAACTCAAACTCAAACAAGAGAACAGGTGAAAACTGAAGAAGGAACAGGTGATCAGGTAAAAACTCAAACTCGTGAGCAAGTTCAAACAAAAACTCAAGCCAAAGAACAGGTAAAAAGCGAAGATGGCGGCGACCAGGTAAAAACACAAACAAGAGAACAAGTTCGAACAGAAGAAGGAACTGGTGATCAGGTTAGAACACAATCCAGAGATCAGGTTCGAAGCGAAGATGGTACTGGAGATCAATTAAAAACACAAAACAGAGATCAGGTAAAAACAGTACCTAATGATCAGCAAAATCAAAAACAAATTAAAAAAGCACAAAAAGAGCAATCGCAAATGCAAAAACAGAATTCAAAACAAATGTCAAAACGAAACCAAGGTGCTGTTTCAAAACAACAAAAAGGTAAAAGATAATATAGCAAAATAAATTTATTAATCCCCAAAAAAAATTTGGGGATTATTTGTTAGATTCGAATTGTATTTAAACTAGACAATACTATCATAGATAACATTTAATCATAATTTTTATGAGAACAAGTTTATTAAGTCTTGGAATATTTATTGTTATTTTATTCTCTCCCATTTTATTATTCAGTCAAAATCAAAATGAATCGGAAACATCTATTGGTGATAAGATTGAAACCAATAGTTCAATTATGTTTAACTTAAGCTATACAAACAATAATATGGAATATCTTTCAGGGACATCTGAAAAAATTCCTACATTGTTTGCAAATACTTCATATTTTCATAAATCAGGGATTTATGCAGGCGGTTCATATGCTAATTATTTTAGCGATACAATTCCTTCAACTGAAATTGATCTGCAGGTAGGATATCAGAAATATTTCACTAATGGTTTCGATATAGACTTAAGCTATAATTGGCATAAATTTAAAGGTGATTCTTTACTCGCAGGGCTCAATTATGATCATTCCATAGATTTAATGATGGGTATGGAAATTAGCAAATTTTATATTTCAACGGATTTAAACTATAAATTAGGACAGACAAATAACTTCTTTTTCGACTTAAGTTTATCAAGATTTATTCAAATCAACCAACTATTTTCAAAAAATGATGTTTTATTAATAAGTCCTGGAATTTCTTTATCATTTAGCACAGATTACTGGCTTTATGAAGATATGAGTAGTGCAGATAAAATATCAACCTTCAGTAATCTCAGTTCTGCAGGTTATTCATACGAGTCATTTTCATATGAAGGTTTTAATGTTTTTGTTCCAGTAAGTTACGGAATAAAAAATGTTTATTTAACAGTATCCTGGTTATATAAAATCCCTGGCGATAAATACAAATTTATGGGTTGGGAAAATCAATCAGGCTTTATGTTATCTTTAACGTACTTTTTAAATTTTTCGACTAAGTAATGAGAATCCTAATCGTTGAAGACGAAAAAGCATTAGCTTCTGAAATAAAACAATTTCTTGAAAAAGAAGAATACAATTGTGATATAGCACACACAGGAAATGATGCCTCGGAATTAATTGCAGATAATCCCTACGATTTTATTTTACTTGACATTGGTTTACCCGATTTTAATGGTCTAGATCTAATAAAAGAAGCCAAAGAATACAACTCAGAAGCATATTTTATTGTTATAACAGCTCGTGGTGAACTGGAAGATAAATTAAAGGGATTTGATCTTGGTGCCGATGATTATCTTCCAAAACCTTTTTCGTTGCTTGAACTTCTTTCAAGAATTCAGGCAATTACACGACGTAAGTTTGGACAAAAAATGTCGGTTATTGAATTTGGGGATTTTTCTTTGGATACAATGAAAAGATATTTACAATTCAAAGATCATGGCATAGATTTAACCAAAAAAGAATATAAGTTACTTACTTATCTTGTTTTAAATAAAAACAGAATTCTAGATCGCTTGCAATTGACTGAACACATTTGGGGCGATTTTTTTGAGGACGATTATGATTCAAATTATATTGATGTTCATGTTAAAAATATAAGAAAAAAGTTATCTGAATATGATAATACAAACTGGATAAAAACAGTAAGAGGAATAGGATATAAATTTGAGATTGAATGAAAATACCAAACATAAAACTTAAAAATCAACTCGCTTTATTTAATGCAGCATCAAAAGCATTAATTATAACATTACTTGTAATGATAATACCCTGGCTTGTTAGCAAGGTATCGATTCGAGATACCGATGATGTTTTAATTCAGAAACTTGAGCGGGTAATTGCTCTTGTTGATAGTCTGGGGATAGATAGTTTTATTGATCAGGAAGCTGACTATAATACTTTTGGCAGTTATAACATATTAAAAGAAGAATACATCTCTATTGAACCGGTTAAAAAGGATACTTTAATTGATGTTATAGAGTTTTCAAGACGTATTATTGAAGATGAAGTTGTGGACTACAGGGTGCTTAGTTACTCCATCATGAAAGATGGGAACAATTATTTAATTGAAATTGGTAAAAGTATATCGGCTATATATCAATTTGAACATAACCTTAAGCGATTTACATTTATTTTTCTTATCATCGTAATAGTACTAAGCTTTTTGCTTGATCTTTCAGTAATACAATACTTGCTGCTACCATTCGATAAAATCGTAAAAAAGTTAAAATTAACAAATCACCCATCATCATTTAATTACAACACAGTAAAAACGTCAACATCCGATTTTATCTATCTTGAAGATACTATAAATTCGCTTATGCGTAAAATTGAGGCTGCATTTAATGATGAGCGTGAATATATTAGTAATGTATCGCATGAATTATTAACTCCTGTGAGTATTATACAGAGTAAATTAGATAATATACTACATGAAGGCAAGCTTTCGGAACAAGATATGATTAAGATAGTTGAATCAAAAAAGACACTGCGTCGCCTGACGAACCTGATCCGAACCTTGTTAATGATGTCGAGAATTGAAAATGAAGAATATATTTTAACAGAAAAAGTAAATATTAACAATACAATTAAAAATGTTATTGAAGAAATTGAAGAAAAAATTACTGCCAAAAAATTAGAATTAAAACTTGAATTAAATGCAAGCGAATTCTTAATTGATGGTAATGAGAATTTGCTATTCACCTTGTTTTATAACTTTATAAATAATGCTATTCGATATACCGAAAATGGATCTGTTAAAATTGAAACTTTAAAAATTCAGAATCAATTTTATGTAAAAATATCCGATACAGGAATTGGAATTTCACCTGAAAAGCTTCCACTCATATTTTCAAGATTTAAAAACTCTAACGAAACAAAAGACAGTTACGGACTCGGTTTAGCTTTATCTAAGAAAATATGCGATTATCATAAAATTAGTGTTGAAGTAAAATCTGAAATAAATAAAGGTTCCGAATTCATTTTAAAATTCAATGTTTAATATCAAATTCAATATTCGATATTGATTCTTAAGAATTATTTTGATTTTCTCATTGTTTTTGCACATCTGCATTAAATCATCTATATTTGAATCTGTTAGAAATGCGTAATCCGGAATGTATTAGCGATGGCTGATCTCAAAAAAAAAGATATTAATCCCAATCAAATGGTAAATTCAACTTCCACTTTGACAGATGATCTCCCTATAGGAATTTACAGAACTACCATTGAAGGTAAAATTTTATATGCAAATATTGCACTGGCAAACATGCTTGAATATTCTTTAGAGGAACTCCACAAAATGTCTGTTAATGAGCTATATACTTCTGATAAAGATAGAGATTCAAAAATCAAACTGCTAAAAACAATATCAAGTCAGGAATTAAATTTAAAAACTAAAAGCGGAAAAATAATAACCGTAAAAGATACTGTAAAGACGGTTAAAAATAATAAGAATAAGATAGTCTATTTTGATGGTATTATAGAAGATATTTCCGAAAAGAAGAAATCGGAAGAAGCGCTTAAAGAAAGTGAAGCAAGATATAAAACACTTACAGAAATTACTATTGAAGGTATTATCATGCATAAAGGAGGAATTATTATAGATGTAAATCCTTCAGCTCAAAAAATGACAGGTTATAGTTCTGATTACGTAAAAGGTAAAAACATATTAGATTTTATTCATCCAAATTCTCTGAATTTTATCAAATCAAAACTAAATACTGGATATACAGGTTCATTTGAGGCAACTATAATCTGTGCTGATAAATCAAGTTTAGAAATTGAAATTGAAGCAAAAAACGTAATTGTTAATGGAGATGAAAATAGAGTTGTTGCTTTTAGAGATATAACAAATAAGAAAAAATACGAAGAAGAAATTCTTGCCTTATCAACAGCAGTAAAACAAAGCCCAACTTCAATTGTAATTACCAATATTAATGGAATAATTGAATATGTTAATCCTAAATTTACCAAAGTTACTGGATATGAATATGATGAAGCTGTTGGCAAGAATCCAAGAATATTGAAAACAGACCATACTAAATCAGAGGATTATAAGGAAATGTGGGAAACAATAACAA
This sequence comes from Bacteroidales bacterium, assembly GCA_003446015.1. Taxonomy (GTDB): domain Bacteria; phylum Bacteroidota; class Bacteroidia; order Bacteroidales; family UBA12077; genus UBA12077. The sequence goes on from DMBU01000008.1 coordinate 6,630, forward strand.
AGGGAAAAACATGGACAGGGGAATTTCTGAATAAACGAAAAGATGGAACAAACTATTGGGAATTAGCTTCTATCTCCCCTATTATTGATGAAAATGGAATGACAATTAAATATATTGCAGTAAAGGAAGATATTACAGAACGTAAAAAAACCGAAGATGCTTTAATAAAATCTGAAAAAGAACTTTTACAAGCAAATGCAACTAAAAATGTATTTTTCTCAATTATTGCACACGATTTAAAAGGGCCTATAGGCAATTTTACTCAAGTATTGAATTTATTAAAAGATAATTTTAATGATATCTCTAATAATGATAAACTTGATTATATTCACATTTTGTCTCGTTTATCATTAAAAACAAATAATTTATTGAATGACTTATTACTCTGGGCAAAAATTCAGATGAATACTCTGGAATTTTCGGTTGAAACAATAAATCTTAAATCACTTGTTAGTCATTCGATAGAGATAGTAGAAGAAAAAGCTAAAGAAAAAAACATTGAGATTAAAACCCATATTGAGAATATTAATCTACAAATTAATGAAAGCTCGGTTAAAACAGTGATTCGTAATCTTCTTTCAAATTCAATTAAATTTTCGAATACAAATTCTATAATTAAAATCAGTTCCAAAATCTCTAAAGATTCAAAATCAATAGAAATTTCCGTTCAAGATAATGGAGTTGGAATACCTGCAGAGGATGTTGATAAACTATTTAAAATTGAATCATCGTTTTCAACTTATGGAACTGAGAAAGAAAAAGGTACCGGACTGGGATTAATTCTTTGTAAGAATCTAATAGAGAAGAATGGTGGTACTATATGGGTTGAAAGCAAAGAAAATGTAGGTAGCACCTTTTATTTTAACCTCCCTTTAAGCAAATAATTCTTTTTTTGTTTAATTATTTTAACTTTTATTTAAACAATTTAACATATTGGTTGTTTCATATATAACTTAAAAAAGTAATTATGAAAAAATCAATTATATTTCTAACAATTTTGTTAATTTCTAAATCATTCGCATTTAGTTCAGGTATAAAAGAAGCAAAAGAAAAATTATATGATGCATATATAAGTGGTGATAATAAAGAGTGGCTCGATGTAATGAACGATCTTGAGAAATCCCTCCAAAAAACCGATAACATATTTACACTTTTCGAATTAACAAAAAGTCAGTATGGTTATATGGGATTATTAGTTGATCGGGGACAATTTGAAAAAGCAAAAGCGATTCTTCCTAAAGCTGAACTAAATGTTGAGAGTTTATTAAATTATAACGACGATTGGGCTGATGCTAATGGACTAAAAGCTGGAATTTATGGTTTTAAAATAATGCTTTATCCCAATCTGGTAATTTTAAACGGTCCAAAAGGAAAAGGATATTTGAATAAAGCGACATCATTAGATGATATAACTCCTTCAGTTTTTGTTGAGATGGCAAACTATAAATATCATACTCCATCACTCTTAGGGGGCAATATTGATGAGGCTATTCAATATTACCAATATGCGATTAAATTATTCGAATTAACAAACCAAAGCGAAAACAACTGGCAATATATAAATACCTTGGTTTGGTTAGCTATTTCATTGGATAAAAAGGGTAAGAGTACCGAAGCAAAAGAAGTGTTACGAAAATTATTAGTTCACGAACCTGATTTTGATTGGGTAAAAAATGATTTATATCCTAAAATTTTAAGGAACGAATCTATTAGCAAAACTTATTATAGTGAAAAAAGGTAATATGAAAGATCTTCTTTCGAACAACATAAAATAGTATTCTCTTGTCAATTATCGCGAAGTCGGAAAATCTTGAAAGACATGTAGATTTTTTCGACTACGAAATAATTATTCTTTGATTTTACTTTATTGCTATTTTATTTTAATGGTTATCCGTTTTTGTACCCAATTTGAATTCGATTTTCTTCATTTGCCCCTAACCCTGAAG